>CBFDDG010000001.1:0-39819 GCA_965603505.1 uncultured Phycisphaerae bacterium
AGCGGCTCTCTGCCCTGGAGCTTCCTCGCGGCGTTGATCCCGGCGAGGATGCCCTGCCCGGCTGCTTCCTCATAGCCGCTGGTACCGTTGATCTGCCCCGCTAAGAACAGGCCGCTCACTCTCCTGGTCTCCAGGCTCGGCTGCAGTTGCACCGGAGGGCAATAGTCATATTCGATCGCGTACGCATAGTGAACGACACGAGCGTTCTCCGTGCCCGGCATGAGCCGAAGCATCTGTTCCTGCACGTCGCGCGGCAGCGACGTGCTGATCCCATTGCAGTAGATCGTCGTCCGGGCCTCGTCCTCAGGCTCCAGGAAGACCTGGTGCCGGTCCTTGTCCGCGAATCGAACGATCTTTGTCTCAATGCTCGGACAATACCGCGGCCCGACGGACTGGATCTGTCCGGTGTACAGCGGCGCCCGGTCCAGGTTCTCACGAATGAGCTGATGAATCGACTCGTTCGTGTAGGTGATCCAGCACGGAGTCTGTGGGCGGTCGATGCGATCGGTCAGGAAAGAGAATGGATACGGCTCGGGATCGCCATGCTGGATCTCCAGCTTGTCCAGATGGACGGTAGCAGCGTCGAGGCGGACCGGTGTGCCCGTCTTCAGTCGCTGCAGTTCCAGGCTGATCCGCATCAGGCTTTCCGACAGCTCGTTTGCCGCCGGCTCACCCAGTCGCCCGCCGGGAAACTGCTCGGTGCCAATGTGCATCAGGCCGCGAAGAAAAGTCCCTGTCGTCAGGATGACCGCCGGCGCCGAAAAGACCGTGCCATCGCCGCATCGCACGCCGCAGACCCGTTGGCCTTCCGTCAAGATCTCCGAAACCATCGCTTCAACAACAGTCAGATTCGGCGTCCCCGCCAGGCGGGCCCGCATGAAGTCCTGATACTTGTACTTGTCCGCCTGGGCGCGCGGCGATTGCACGGCGGGCCCCTTCGAACGATTGAGCAGGCGAAATTGAATCCCGGTGGCGTCGATGGCCTGACCCATCAACCCGCCGAGGGCATCGACTTCGCGGGCCATCTGTCCCTTCCCCAGCCCCCCAATAGCCGGATTGCAGCTCATCTTCGCCATCGTGGCTTGGCTGAGCGTGATCAGGCAGGTTCGAGCGCCGATCCGGGCTGCGGCGTGAGCGGCCTCAATCCCCGCGTGCCCCGCCCCGATGACGATGCAGTCAAAGTCGTTTGTCTTCATCCGAGTAAGCCAAGGCGACGGCCGACGCAATCGCGAAACTGGCGGTGTGGGTAATGCTGATGCTTACGTGTTTGATCTTCATTCGTTCGGCAATCTCTTTCACGTCGCCCGACAGGGTGACTTCGGGCTGACCGGCGGGATTGTTCGTCACCTCAATATCCGTCCACGCGATTTTGCCCCGCCAGCCGGTGCCGACGAGCTTGAGGATCGCCTCCTTTGCGGCGAACCGACCGGCGTACGTCTCGGCCGAATTCTTGTGGGCCCGGGCATAAGCCTGCTCGGCGGGCGTGAAGACGCGATCGACGAACCGCTCCCCGTGCCGCTCGATCATCTTCTCGATGCGAGGGAAGTCCACCAGGTCTATGCCGTGCGCAATGATCTCCATCGCCTCATCCTGCAATAAGATATCCCGGACCACTATGGAGCGGGCGCCGGCTCATTCGCCAGGCGGTAGAGCCTTTCCAGGCAATAGTCCACGAATCCACTCGTATCCACCAGAGCCACCTGCCGCGCGATCTCGGCCTCAAGCTCCCCGCGAGCCTCCTGCCAGCGCCTCTCCTGAATCGCCTTCCTGACCTCGCCCTGCACGTCGCTCAACGGCTGATATCCGGCTTCCTGCTTCTCCTCCAGCTTCACGATGAAGAAGTGCCCGGGCGCCTCGATGGGACCGGCAATCTGGCCCGGCTCCATCTCCTGCGCCTTTTTGGCGAGTTCGTCGTACGGGCCAGCCAGAGCCTCCGGATCTCTCGGCCTCCATAGGCCGCCCATCTCGCGCCGGTGACCGTGTGAATACTGCTGCGCCAACTCGCCGAAATCCTCGCCGGCCTCGATTCTTCGGCGCAGTTCTTCGGCCCGATCCCGCGCCTTGCGAACCGGGTCTTCGTTCGGATCGTCCAGCTCGATCTTGTCAGCCTGAAAATCGATGAGACGGAACTGCAGAACGCCTTCCTGTGCAAAACGCGCATCCTTGATCCGATCGTACTCCGCCAGCAGCTCGCGACGCGTGATCGGTTGGTCCGGCACGTAGCTCGATGAGACGACATACTGGATGAGCGCCTGTTTTTTCACCCATTCCTCATACGCGGCTCGGTTCATTCCCATCTTCTGAAGGGCCTCATCGGCCTGGGCCTCATTGCCCCCGTGGCGTTCGAGAACGAACCTGCGCCATTGCTGCTTGGCCACACTGTCCAGGCTCTCATCGCTTACCTTGTCCCCGAGCTCTCGTCGGGCCTGCTTGTAGAGCACAACGCCTGCGATGCTGCCGTTGAGTCCCTGGAGCCTCTGCTGCACCTGCGGCCGGGCCAGTTCCATGAACTGCTCCTGCGTGGTCTGCTTGGCAAGCTCCATGAATTTCTCCCGCGCAAGCGGAGCAGCCATACTTTCCTCAGGCGTGGAGGCCATGATATCATCACACGTAATCGACTCCCCACTGACGGTCAACTGGTCCGGTCGGCTCGGTTTCGGTGCATACGTCAAACGTGCGATCTCCTCTTCCGTCAAAGTCGATTTCTTGTTCCCCTCACAGCCCACGCAGAGGACTACAAGAATCAGATGGCAGACCAGCAAACGGTTGACGCCCCACCCGGTGACGATTCGCCTTGCCATGGCCTTCGTATGCTTCACGCGCACTCCTTTACACTTCTGAGAACCGACTTCACGCCTCACGCGCCGCTTCGCCTTTGAGCCCAATCTCTTCAGCCACTTCACGCATGCCCATGATGGCATCCTCGATCAGTTGGCCGAGCTCGGCCCCGAGCATCGCGGCCCCCTTTTGGATAACCTCGCGATTGACCCCCGCCGCAAACGACTTCTCCTTCCATTTCTTCTTCACAGATTTGGGCCTCATATCGAGGACGCTCTTGCTGGGTCGAACCAGGGCTGTGGCGGCAATCAATCCCGTCAGCTCATCCATCGCATAGAGGGTCTTCTCCAGATCCGTCTGCGGCTCCACGTCGGTACAGATCCCCCAGCCGTGGGATAGCGCAGCGCGGATATACTCCGGCGGCCAATTCTGTGCCTGGAGAATCTGTTCGGTCTTATGGCAGTGCTCGTCCGGGAACTGCTCGTAGTCGAGGTCGTGGATCAGCCCGACAACGCCCCACTTGTCCTCATCCTCGCCCCGCTTGCGGGCGCAATACCGCATCACCCCCTCGACAGCCAGACCGTGCCTGATCAGGGCCTCATTGGCGTTGTACTGCTTCAGCAGCGCCAAGGCCTCTTCCCGCGTCGGTTTGTCTTGCGTCATCTCTCAAACCCTGCCCATTTGTAGGATGGGCGTCTGAGCCGCCCATGCGGACACCATCGATCTCGACTATAACAGCGCAGGTACTCTAACGACAAGACCGGCAGATTGCAATCGTGATTTGCCTGTGACCCCCTGAAGAGGCGCGGTCGGCATTCGGTGGCGGATTCGGGCCGCAGAGTAGGACGAGCGTCCCCGCTCGCCACTTTGTCGTGCGTCTTCGCACGACATTTCCGGCAATCCTGAGTCCTCAAGATAGACGAGCGGGGACGCTCGCCCTACAGAAGCCTCATGGATCAGTACCGTATTCGGACCACACGCCCTGAACGCTACGGCGATTTGAATGAAACCGATTTCGTTTGTTCGGACCGTTTCAGACTGACCACCGCTTCCTCGTCGCCGGCGATAACGCGGTGTTTGCCGTAGAATGCGCGGATCTCGCACCTGCCCCGGGCATCGGTTCGCCCGCGCCACGTCGTCCACCACTGCTTGAACACCAGGTCGCGGTAGGCCTCGGCGGCCGGTGTGGGCGTCCAGTCCCGGCGGTACAGGGCCGACACGGGAATCCAGTTCGCCCTCTCCCAGAATCCCCACATCAGGATGCCACGCACCGCCGGCTGCGAGAAGCAGATGCGATAGTAATCCACGAGGGCCCTGGCCTTGGCTCGTTCCTCCTCATCGGAAAGGCGCAGGCCGCGTTGGCTGCGGTACTTGGATCGCTGGCCGGGGAAGTTGAACTCGGTGATGCAGATGGGCAGATTGAATTCGGCAAGCCGGGCCAGCGCGTTCTGTAGGGCGACGGGGTCGAACGAATCCGCGTGCAGATGCCCCTGCACTCCGATGCCGCCGATAGGCACGCCCTGATCCAGGAACCGCCGGATATGGGCAACGTAGTCGTCCAGGCGCTTGCCGGTCAGAATGTCGTAATCATTCAGAAAGAGCACGGCGTTGGGATCTTCCTGCCGCACCCAGTTCGCCATGTCCCGCGTGATTTGGGGGCCCAGCCGCTCCTCGTAGTAGTTCGCGTGGAGCATCTCGTTGTTCAGATCGTATTCGGCGAACCGGCCCCGGTAGCGGCGCCCCACGTCCAGTGCGCGGGCCCTGAGCGTCTCGCGCAGCGTGGCATCGTCCATGGCCTTCAGCCAGGGCTGAACGCGATTGGGAATCCCCCAGAATATGTTGTGCCCGCGGAGGGGAATGTCGTGCTCCTCGGTCCATTGGAGAATCGCATCGACGATAGAGTAGTCCACCTGCCCCTGACGCCGCTCCATGGAATGCCATTTGAGGGCATTCTCCGTCACGGCGGCATTGAAGTTCTCCAGGAAGACCTTCTTATACTGGGCCGCATCCTCGGCGTTCACCCGCCCGCCGAACATCTGGCTGGCGAGGGCGGCTCCAAACCAGAACTCGTGGCGCAGTTGCTCCACGCGAACCTCAACACCCGGCGCCGCCTCAACCACCAGCGTGCCCATGCGGACTCTGCGAATTGCCTCGTCCAAATCGGAGCCCTCCGCGCGTGACAAGCCAGGGTAACAGAAGCATACAATCACGACGAGAACGACGCATCGGAAAATCCTGGCACTGGAATTCATGGGGATTTGTCCTCCTAAGGTGTGGTGGATGCTTTCGCCTGTTCGTCGGCGACAAGGTCCAGGACGAGCAGGCCGCGGCCGACGCCGGCGGGGTCGCCGATGCGGGCGAATTGGAAAGCGATGAACTTGCCGTCATCGCTGACCACGGGGTTCGAGGCCTTGTAGCCGGGATAATCGTTGAAATGCGTGAGACGCTCGGTGCCCCCAGAACCATCCAGAGCCAGCTTGTAGATGTCGTCGTACTGGCTGCCCTTGCGATTGTGCTTGTCGCACTCGACCAGCGTGTGCTTGCCGTCGGGGAAGATGCCTTCCGGCTCGTCATACTGGCCTGGTGCGTTGGAGCAGTTGGTGATCTTGCCCGTCTCAAGGTGCAGCCCCATGACCTCCGTGCCCTGATAGCGGTAGGCGCTGAAGATCAGCTCGTCTTCCTCGGGCGGCCGGAAGTTCTGCGTCTCCAGGCCGCAATCGAAGGGCAGGTCCTTCTGATCGAGGATCTTCTTCCTGCCTGTCAGCTTGGGCACGCCGGCCTCATCGACAATATCCGCCATGTAGAAGGCCCCGCCCTGTGTCCAGGCGATGTGCATATTCCGGCGAGAAACGGCCGGGCCCTCGGAGCACTTCTCGCCTAACGGCACGGGTGGGCCGGAGAGGTCCTTCTTGAGCACCCAGAGCTCGGCCTTCTTCTCGCTGCGGCTCGGCCACGGATCGTTCGCATCGAACGTCCGCGAGCCCGACAGCAGGATGTCCCCATTGCTCAGGTACAGTGCCCGAGTGTAACCCTCATGAAAGTATCGATGCGTCATCGGTCGGATGATCCCGGTCGCCAGCTCGACCTCGTACACGTCGCCGAACGTCTTTTCGATGAAGAGCAGGCGCTTGCCGTCGTGCGACCAGTCCGCCCGCTGCCCGAAGTGCGTCACCCGTCGGATATACGGCGGCAATTCGTCCAGCGGCGACTTGCCCTGCTCCGCCTGCGCGACGACCATACTCGCGCCGAGAACAAACAACGCCATCAACGCGGTCCTACGGCTTGCGAGTCCCGTGTGCACGACAACTCCCCTTTATGATGGGACCATAGCCAATCGCCGGCAACGAACCTACTTATAGGTTCGCCCGAGGTAGTCGACAATGGCTCTCTTCACTTCCAGCGAATCGATCGCGCCGAGGTGGCGGTAGAGGATCTCGCCGCCCGGCTTGACCAACAGTGTGTACGGAATGGGCCCGGGCCATTTCGGGTCCACCGCCTCGATGAAAGCATAAACGTCCTGTCCGTCGTAGACGTAGTTGGTGAACGACGCCTGGTTCTTCGCCAGGAACGATTGCACCTGAGCGCGTGCCCCCGGTCCCTGGACGTTGACGCCGACCATCTCAAATTCGCGGCCGCGATACATGCGGTTGATCTCGACGAGTTCCGGGAACTCGGCCACGCACGGGCCGCAGTATGTGGCCCAAATGTTGATCAGGCGCAGCTTGTTCGAGTCGTTCTTGACCAGTTTCCGGGCGTCCTCGATGTTGAGCGTATGCAGCGTGATGGGCTCCTTGGCCCACTTCTCGAAAGCCTGCTTGACCGAGCCTCGCTTGTCGGACCATTTGATAGAGCAGCCAACGGTCTTGGTCTTCTCGACAGGCACCGCCTTACCGGCCAGCAGCGCCTCGATCGCGTTGCGGGTGTCGCGCGATTTGACCTGCTGCGGATCGCGCTCGTTGTCATCGATGCGGCCGACGTAGCGGAGCTTGCGCTCGGCGTCAAAGATGAACACGTGCGGCGTGGACATGGGGCCGTACGCCTTGGAGACCGCCTGCTTGTTGCCATCGTAGAGATACGGGAAAGTGAAGCCCTTGTCCCTGGCCCGGAGTTTCATGTCGCGGAACGAGTCGCTCACGTCGGTGTACCCCAACTCATCGAGCCGGACCGCCTTTGGATCGTTCGGCGAGATCGCCAGCAGGACCACGCCCCGGTCCTTGAAGTCGACCGCCAGCTTCTGCATCCGCTCCTCGTAGGCCTGGGCCGTCGGGCAGTGGTTGCAGGTGAAGATGATGGCGAGCACCTTGGCCCTTCGATAATCGGCAAGGCGGTGCATCCTGCCGTCCACGCCCGGAAGGGCAAAATCCGGGGCCCTCGCCCCAATCTCCAGCGTCTTGATTTCCGTCGGCGCCGCAGTGGCGGCGACCGCAAGAAACAAACCAGCAGCAACCACGATGACGGCTTTCAGGATCGATCTGTGCATCCGTATTCTCCTACCAATCGAGTGACGTTACGTGTCCTCACTATACGTCCCCACGGAGCAACAGTTTACGCGTTTTTCAGTCTTCCCGCCAGCCCGTGGCCTCAATCCGCCGGAATTCCGCCTGAACGTCGTCCCCCTCGTAGAACGACAGCCAGCCGCGGAGGCGAGCCTTCTGCCCCGGATCAAGGTCCGGGAACTTCGGGTCCGAGTGGAAGCAGGGGCAATCCGGGTTCGCCCAGGGACGGTGGCAGCTTTCCCAGGCCGTGATGATCCAGCGTTTGCCATCCTCGGAGCGGCACGCGACGTAGGGATGGGTCAGCACCTTATTGTCATTCGTCAGGGCCGCAAACCCCTTTGCCATCTTGGGCATTACGCAAATCTGGACCCGCAGGTCCGAGAGCTTCTCGTTCGTTCCGTTGTGAAGCCACATCTCCATGTGTACCGCCTCGCGATCCGCCACGGCCTTTGCACCGAACGCAATCCCGTTGGGCAAGGTCCGCTCGATGTCGAGGCTCCCATCCGGCCGGCGATTCCATTCGAACTTGGGCAGGTCGATCCCCTGCTTCGTCCAGATCGCGTCGATGTGCGTATGCGCCAGGTACGTCAGCCCGAGATTCGACCAGATCGCCTCCGGCACATCGACCACGACGTAGCTGTTCGGGTCCCACGGCGTGAACACGCTGAACTTCGTCTCCCGCTGCGGATCGATCGCCCCCTCCAAAAATCCAATCCGAGGATGCCGCCCACCCGGATACGGCAGAACCAGCAACGGCGCATTCGCCTCTCGTGGCGGCCGGCCGGCGCGATCGACGGCGCAGAGCCATCGGGCGTGGAGGACCGCCGAAGGCTTTAGCCCAGTGGCTGCCTGGACCTCGGCTTTGCTGAACTGGTGGTGCCAGATCATGTTCCGCAACCAGTACTCCATCTCTTCCGTCGTTTGTATGCGCCGCGAGTCCGACGCAGGTGGCACCGCCAATTCAGTACCATCGAAGAACTGGCCTTGCCACCGCAATCTCTCGGTTTCCCCACGCCTCACGAACAGGGTCGTGCCGTCGACACGAAACACAGTGCAACGGCCATCCTCAAGGCGGCCTGTTGTAAGCGCTTCCGGCCCGCCGGATCCATTCCAACCGGCATCGCTCTCAAAAAGCAGCACAACATCTGGGGCACTCCACCGATCCGCAAGAGGATTCATCGCATAGCCCCATTCGTCCTTGTCCACCTTAGGGCAGTGAAAGGACTGCCTGAACTTCCCTGCACGCTTTCCGGTTCTCCTGGAATACTGATCGGCAAGTAAATCGCACCATTTGTCCGCCGGCGCAAACTCACCGTGTTCTCCGCCGTAGGTGAGCAGTTCGAGTCCAACTTGCTTGAGATTCGCCATGCACCCCACCCTTCCTTGACGAGGCCTCGGAGGAGGCGGACACATTGGGCGAAGGAGCACAAGGAGGACCACTATCAACGCGAGGGCTGATGCCACGATGATTGTGGCGCTGGAAGATGACTGGTTGGCAGACGGCGTGTTTCGGTTGGATTCCTGGCTCATGTGGGGTCCTCCCTCAAGGCTTTGCGCAGAACGGTGATTAGCGTTCGGGGTTCGAAGTAGTTTTCGCCGAGGCGGAGGCGGACGGTTTGGGGATCGGGGATGTGGACTCCGCCTCGGATGTTGGCGAAGAGCGCGTTCACTCTTGTGGCGAGGGCATCTTGCCCTTGTGCTTTTCCCTCAAGAGACTGAAGCAAGGGCGGGACGCCCTCGCCACGCTGCCTGAAGGAGAAGACCAGGTCGCCAACCCTGCCGGGGGCGGGCGGCGAGGCGATGATGCTTCGGATGTCGTGCCTGGCGGCGGCGATTCGCACCTCGCCGATGTCCAGGAGCAGCCTCACCTCGTCCGGCAGCGGGCCGTAGACGTCGGCTAACTCGGCCTTGATCTGCTCCAGGTCGGCCGGCGCTCGGGACACGGCGATCTTGCGGTAGGTGTCCATGCGGTGGCGATCGATGGGGATGTAGTTCTTCGGGATGTACGTGGCGAAGCCCAGATCGATGTTCACGGCGGGAATCGCCTCGACCTTTTCGTTCCTCATCTCGTGGACGGCGTTGGCCAACATCTCGCAATACATCTGATAGCCGACCAACTGGATGTGCCCGGACTGCTCGGGGCCGAGGATGTTGCCGGCCCCGCGGATCTCCAGGTCGCGCAGGGCGATGCGGAAACCCGCGCCGAGATGCGAGTATTCCTCGATGGCCTTGAGCCGCTTGGCGGCGACCGGCGAGACGGGCCGCGTGTTGGGCATCAGCATGTAGGCATAAGCCCGGTGCTTGTACCGCCCCACCCGGCCGCGAAGCTGGTGCATCTCGGCCAGGCCGAAACGGTCGGCGTCGTTGATGAAGATCGTGTTCGCGTTGGGGATGTCGAGGCCCGACTCAATAATCGTCGTGCACACCAGCACGTCCGTCGCGCCGAGGACGAAATTGATCATGGCGTCCTCGAGCTCGCGCTTACCCATCTGGCCGTGCGCGATGCCGATCTTGGCGTCCTTGACCAGCTTCTGGATTTCCCAGGCCTTTTTCGCAATCGACTGGACACGGTTGTGCAGGAAGAAGACCTGGCCCTGGCGGTTCAGCTCACGGTAGATCGCCTTGCGGATCAGATCCGGGTTGTAGGTCGTGACGCTGGTCACGATGCTGCGCCGGTCCAGCGGCGGGGTCGCTAACGAGCTGATATCGCGCAGGCCCAGCAGCGCCATGTGCAGCGTGCGCGGGATCGGCGTGGCGGTCATCGTCAGGATGTCCACGTTGACGCGCATGCGCTTGAGCCGCTCCTTGTGCTCGACGCCGAACCGCTGCTCCTCGTCGATGATGAGCAGGCCCAGGTCCTTGAAGGCGACGTCGCCGCTGAGCAGCCGGTGCGTGCCGATGAGAACGTCCACCTTCCCTGCCCTGGCTCGTGTAATGATGTCCCTGGCCTGCCGGCCCGTCTTGAAGCGGTTGAGCACCTCGACCACCACGGGGAAATCGGCGAAGCGATCCCGGAAGGTCCGCTCGTGCTGGACGGACAGGACCGTCGTGGGAACGAGCACGGCGACCTGTCGGCCGTTCTCAACCGTCTTGAACGCCGCCCGCATGGCCAGCTCCGTTTTGCCGTAGCCGACGTCGCCGCAGAGCAGCCGGTCCATCGCGACGGCTTCCTGCATATCTGCCTTGATCTCACGAATGGCATTGATCTGGTCGGGCGTCTCCTGATAGGGGAACGACTCCTCGAACTCCATCTGCCAATTCGAATCCTCCTCGCAGGTGATGCCACCCACCGCTTGCCGTTTCGCCTGGACGTTCAGCAGCTCGGCCGCCAGGTCGCGGACGCACCGGGCGACCTTGTCCTTCTGCTTCTGCCAGCGCTTCGAGCCGACCTTGCTGAGCGTCGGCCGCTTGGGGCTCGTGCCGATGTATTTCTGCACGAGCGCGATATTCTGGACCGCCACCTGGATCTTGACGCGGTCGGCGTATTCGATCGTGAGGTACTCGGCTTTGCCCCCCTTCTCTTCGATGGTCTCGGTGCCGAGGAATTTGCCGATGCCGTATGAAGCGTGCACGACATACTCACCGGCCTGGAGATCGGCCAGCGTATCCACGGGCATCGTCGCGCGGGCGGGCCGCTCCCGCCGGCGAAGAGCGTACTGTCCGAACAGCTCGTGATGGCTGACGATGATCGTCTTGAGCGATTCGACGACGAATCCCTGGTGGATGTAGCCCAGCGGGAGCCGGAAATTGTGGGGCACGTCGCCGCTGATCTCCTTGACGATCTCGGTGACCCGCTGAGTCTCCGCAGGGCTCTCGCAGTACAGAAAGACGCTGTTATGGTCCTTCGCACGCCCGATCAGCTCTTCGAGGGCGGCCTTATGCCCGGCCCAGAGCGAGGTGGCCTTGCGCTCGAACTGCTGAATGCTCCTGACGTCGAGCTTGTGCCACCCACCGGGCTGGTCGGCAGCGAACCGGCAGACGTGCAACTGCATGAACCGGGCCGCCGCACTGTAAATGTCCGCCCACGGGTAGAGTCGGTCCGCCCCGCCGACCCGAGCGAGGAAGACCTTCGCCACCTCTTCCACTTCCCCCGGCTCCTCGAAGACCACGATCGTCTCGGCCGGGAGTATGTTCGAGAAGAGCTCTCGCTGCTCGACGACCGTTGCGGAGGCGGCGGCGACAATGACGATGCTCTCGATCTCCTGCGTCGAGCGCTGCGTGTCGAGGTCGATCTCACGGATGCTCTCGACCGTATCGCCGAAAAACTCAATGCGGATCGCCTTCGATCTGTCCGCAGATGAATCGTTGTCGCCGGCGCTGCGCAGCACTGTGCCGCTGGTCAGAGGCGCGTAGATGTCGATGATTCCGCCGCGACGGGCGAACTGGCCCGGCAGATCCACCGCGTCGACCCGCTCGAAGTTGTTCCCGACGAGCCACTCGATCACGCTCTGGGGGTCTACAGTCTCCTCAAGGCGTAGCGCGAGCGCACTCTCGCGCAACGCCGAAGGCTTCGGAACGGGCTGACACAGCGCCTGCACGGGTGCCGCAATCACAAAATCTTTCGGCCGGCCGCCCTCGGGCCCGGACAGCAGCGAGACGATGCGAAGCCTTTCAGCCCGCGTTTCATCCGTCGCATCGGCCAGTTCCTCCTCGCCCTCCCAGGCGGGCAGCAATTCCACTCGCTCGGCCCCGAAGGTCTTGAGATCGTCGAAGGCGCGATCTGCATCGTCGATATGGGGACAAATGTGGAGAATGGGGCGATGGAGCGTCTTGGCAATGTGGGCGGTCAGCAGGCGCGCAAAGGATCCCCACGTCCCTTCGACTTTCACCGGCCCTTTCGCCGTGTCGCCGAGTCGGGAAATCACCTGCGCGACCGTCTTATCCTGTCCCAAATCCATAGGACCTTGTGCCACGATCACACTATACGCTATCAACTCATTGTTCGCACGGGATTTTGACGGACCGATCGAATGTGAAACGCGCCGGCCGCCCCGGATGTCGACAGAGCGACGCACTGTGCAGGATGGCTTGCTCCCGGTCGCCGAGAGGGCCGGTCGGAAAGCTACTCCCAACGGAGCTGCTTCAGATCCTCCTCGGTACGGATGAACTTAACGCTCCCGTCGTTGAAGAGAACGCAACCGCCTCTTGGGTCGTGGTTGTCGAAGGTGAAGAGTTCCGGCCCGCCGTGTTGGTTCCAGCCCGCCTTCGTCTCAAACAGCAGCACGGTATCCGGCGGCGAATTCGGCTCGCAATTCGGATTCATGGCGTAGTGGCATCTACCTTCTCGAATGGCAGAACACACAAACGCCCACTTTATGTCATTCTCTGGGAGATGCCCGGCACGCATGAAACGCTCGATCGCATCGCACCATTGGGAGGGCGTCGGATAAGTACCCCCGCGGTCTGCCAGATGGCGCATCCGCCAGCGTAGAGACTGGAGTGTGTGTGCACAGAATACCCGATACTCAAAAGGCCGGACTTGAGGTCTTCGTTTGTCCAGACAGAACATGAAGCGATCGTTGCGGAATATGCGGTATACGGGGCCATCCTTGAGCCTCAAGTCCGTGTACCAGACTGCAAATGAGACCTTGGGCTTGTAGCCAACGTAGCCAGTGACTACGACGTACTCCGCTGCCCGAATCGGCTTGGGATCCAGCCCAAGATACTCTGAAGACGCCGCCTCCTCGGCGAGTATTCTGATGTCGTTAGGATCGACGAGCACGATGGATTTCAAAGAACCAATGTACTGCTCTTCTTCGGCATTCAGGAGAGTCCTTGCCATCGCACTCCCGAAGAATCGCTGCAATATGGATGGTCGATACTGAATCTCGATGCGTGTGCAATTCGTGAGATCGGGCGGCGGATGCTTGTAATCCCTTGGAAAGAGAAGCCGCCACGGGTGACGAAGGCCGCGAAGGAATATTGGTGCAACGCAAACACACACCAGGAGCACTACGATTGCCGAGACATAGACCGCTTCACACCGTCCAGTTGGATGTGAACTTGATGCCATAGTCACTTTCCCATACACTGGGCGAAATCAACGAGCAGGATGCCGGGCTTACGCTTGTGCAAGCACACCTTTTCCACAAGCTGCAACAGGCCCACGAAAGTGTATCTCTGGCCTCTGTCTTATGCGCGGTTCTGCTTGCTCATGCCGAGGAGGCGGGCGGCGATCTCGGCGGCGGCGGCGGGACGGGCGACCTGCTCGCACGCCTCGGACATCGGACGCCGTTTCTCATCATCCGTCATCAGCTCCTGCAGCTCCTCCCAGAGCCATTCGGCGCGGTCGTTCGGGTCGGGAACGTCGTCGACGATCACGGCGGCGCCCACCTCGACGAGCTTAGCGGCGTTGAGATACTGGTGCCTGTCCTTGTGATGCGGGTACGGCATGCAGATACTCGGGACGCCCGCGGCCGCGTACTCGGCCACGCTGACGGCCCCGCTTCGCCCCACCACCAGATCGGCCGCCGCGAGCAGGTCCGGCATGTGATCGTAATAGCCCAGCACTTTGTGACTGATGCGAGCCCCTTCATATCCGTTCTGCACGGCCCTGTAGTTCGCCAGGCCCGTCAAGTGCACGATCTGCCAACTGTCGGTGAACCGATCGAGTTTCGGCAGCAGTCGGAAGACGGCGTCATTGATGCTCGCCGAGCCGCTGGACGCCCCCGTGATCAGCAGGACGTTCTTGCTCGCATTCAGGCCAAGCTCCTCTGTGGCCTTGTCCGCGTCCGGATTCAGGAATCCGCTGCGCAGGGGACAGCCGACGGCATTCACCACCGCCCGGCCGCGCGAGAGGTGCTCTCTGCTCTCCTCGAACTGCACGAAGATTTCGTCCGCCCAGCGAGCACTGAGCCGGTTCGCCCGGCCGGGGATAAGGTCCACGTTGAGCAGCACCACCGGGGCCCCCAGCCTGTGTCCCGCTCGACAGACCGGCGCCGCCACGAACCCCCCCGCGCCGACCACCACCGGGTTGACGCTTTCGGCCATCACTCGCCTGGCCGTTTGGTAGCTCTGCTGAAAGGTGCGACAGAATCGAAGGAATTTGACCGGTTGCGCGGACAGGCCGCAAGCCGGCAGCGGTGTCCGTGCGAAGTGAGTCTTGTCGAACACCCGCTCGTCGACCGCTCTGGTGCTGTGGAAGAAGTGAACGCCGGCATCCGGCTGCCGGGCCAACAACTGCTCGGCGACGGCCAGAAGCGGATAGATGTGCCCGCCCGTGCCGCCGCCGGCCAGGAAGAACGACACATTGATCACTCTCGACCTCCTTGTCTATCCCTTCCGTGGATACGGCGCACAATCCCTGCCTGTGAACCACCACGGCTATCCTACTCGCTGGAGACCCGATCTGTATACTGTTTTCATTCGATGGCCGAGGCCAGTTTCGGCGGTACACTGCCGTCTTCCGGTGGAACATTCGTCAAGGTAAACCGCTGTACGTCGCGGCGCCACTCCCGGGCCAGGAGCGTCAGATCCGCTGCGCCCGTATGCCCGTCGCGGTTCAGGTCTGTTTCGCACCTCAGACCGGGCCGCATCCAGACCGTCGTCATGTGCCCTAGGTCCAGCCAATCCACCATGCCATCGTTGTTCATGTCCGCGAGCAGCGTCCAGCCGGATGGCGCCAGGCTCGCTTCGGCCGTGCCGCCATAGGCCCCTACATTGATCCGCGGGTTCACCGCCGCCGCATGGTCCGGATCGTCCGGCACAGTCACAGGCTCATCGCCCAGCGGCCAGCCCGGATTGCCCGCATCAATACAGGGGCTCGTCACGGCATCATACGTCCAGCGATTGAGGAGGCGGTCCCACCGCCAGGCTCGGCTCTTGAGATGAAAGTCCCCGCCGTCGGCGTCGACGAACAAGGGATCGCGGCCGAAGTTGCCGTACCCGCCCAGCGCCCCGCTCCAGTCCTGCACACAGCAGTACCGGATATCAACGCCGCCATTCGCAACGATCTGGGCCGGCTCGACTTGCTCGGCGCTGTCGCTATCCGTATTGCCCCAGAGAATGCAGTTGTCAAGCCGCACGTCGCTGCCTCCGGCGTTCCAGATGCCGCCGGAAGACCGCTCGGCGTGATTGCCGCTGATCGTACAGTTGGCCAGCACGACCTCGGAGGCGGAGTCCGTTATCGCCCCGCCGGAGCCGTTTGCGACGTTGCCGCTGAAAATGCAGTTGACGAAGGTGGCCTCGCCGCCGTCTTTGTTGCCCACCGCACCGCCGTTGCCCTTCGCCCGGTTCCCGGTGAACACGCACCGTTCAAACGTTGGGCGGCTGTCGTCCCAGTTGCCGACGGCGCCGCCGCTGTCATCACTGGAGTTGCCGCTGAAGGTGCAACCGGCGACGCGGGGGCTGCTTCCGTCGAAATTGCCAAGGCCGCCGGCGCTGTACCATGCCGAGTTGCCAAGGAAGGTGCAATCGCTCATGGCCGGACTGCTGCCGTGTCGGTTGGCCATGCCTCCGCCCCGACCGGACAAGCGGGACGACGCACACGAGTTCTCCTGAAACGTGCAATTGATGATGGTCGGCCTGCTCCCGTAGCAGTTGCACAATCCGCCGCCGTACTGATCGGCAGAGTTCTTGATGAAGATGCAGTTTCTGATCGTCGGACTGCTGCCCACGCAGCGAATGCCGCCGCCATAGTCCGCGTTGCCGCCATCGGTGATCGTGAAGCCATCGAGAACGCTCGCCGCGGTCTCACCGCTGTGGAAATGAAAGGCCCGTCCCCGCCCCTGGCAATCGATGATGCACGACGCCGGCCCGTTCTCGCTGCGCACCGTGACCGCCTTGCCGGAGAAGTCGATTTCCAGGTTGCCCTCGCCCGAATACGTGCCGTCGGCGACCCAGATCGTGTCCCCGTCCCCGGCATCATCGATGGCCGCCTGAAGTGCAGGATACACCTCGGGCACACGAAAGCCCTTGAAGCTGCCCTGGGCGACAAACGAGTAGCCTTGGCCCCCATCATCCGCGATCGTTTCGTTACCCGCCGCATCGGTGAGCGCCACGACAAAGCAATATCGCGTCTGAGGGACCAGACGGCGCAGCTCAATCCTGTGCCGGTCGCTCAAGTCGGAACCTTTCTCGATCAGATCGTAGGGGCCGCCGCATGTTGTGCCATATCGAATCCGGGCGATGGTTGGCTCGTCGGTCACCAGTTCAATGGTCGCTCCCGCCCGGCGGATCTCGATCTTCAGATCGGACACCGCCGGTGGCTCGTAGTCAGCGGGCGCAATCGCCTGCCGCCATCGATCCCCCTGACCCAAGCCATCATCGCCATCCACGTAGCGGGCGTAAATGTTCTCGCTGTGTTGCACCTGCAAAGTGCCATCATCAAGCTCGACCGCCGCTGATGTGCTCGCAATCATGCCCCTGAAAACACCGAGCGCGACTTGGGTCTCCGTCAAGATCAGCGTCTCGAGATCCCCCCCGTCGCTCTCCATCAGCACCCCCTGGTGACCGGTGCCCCTCAGGTCCCAGTCGGCCAGAAGAACGCCGATGTCGGCGCCTTCGGCGTAGTCACCCCGATCCAAGCGAATTGCCCCCTCCGACGGGATAGCCGCACGCAAAGCCTTGTATAGGTTCAGCCGGCCATTTGAGGCGCAGATGCCCGGCGTAATGGGATCGGCCATCGATAGCAGCATCTGCTCCAGTTCGTCGCTCGTGAGCAATGGGTTTGCTGAAAGCAGCAGCGCACACGCTCCGGAAACATGTGGAGCAGCCATCGATGTGCCTGACGTTCTCCCGGTGAATTCGTCCTGGTCGCCGCCTGCGGATTCCATCGCCGGCCGAATCGACAGGATGTTGCGTCCCGGCGCCGCGATATCCACCCAGTCGCCGTAGTTCGAGAGGTACCACCGCCGGTCGTTCGACTCCGTCGCCGCAACGGCGAAAACCGACGAGTAAGCCGCCGGGTAGAATGGAGTGTCGGAATCCTCGTTGCCCGCTGCGGCCACCACGATCACGCCTTCGCGATGGGCGTATTCGATGGCTTCCTTGATCGCCTCTGAGGGATCCTCGCCGCCCCAACTCCCCGAGATGATATCGGCACCGTTCGCCACAGCGTAGTAGATCGCCGGGACGGCATCCGCAGCGCTGCCGTCGCCGTCCGATCCAAGGATCTTCAGCGCCATGATGCGGGCTGTCCAGCATACGCCCGTCACGTCGAGGCCATTGTCTCCCGCCGCCGCGATGATGCCTGCGCATTTGGTTCCATGGCCGTGATCGTCCACCGGATCGCTGTTGTTGTAGGCGAAATTATATCCGTGGATATCATCGACGTAGCCATTGCTATCATCATCCACCTCAGGCTCGCCGTTCCATTCCGCCTCGTTGACCCAAAGGTTGCCCTGAAGATCTCTGTGATGGTGGTCGACGCCCGTATCGATGACGGCGACGACCACGTCATTGACACCCCGGCACGTTTCCCATGCCTCAGCGGCTTGGATCTTGTTGAGCGCCCACTGCTCCGCATACAGCGGGTCGTTGGGCGTAGCACAGATCGCGATGGTCGGATTCCGTTCAGCATACTCCACGTCCGGGCAACTTCGATACGCTGCAAGCGCCTCCTCCAGAGTCTGCCCGGCTTCAAGATCCAGCCTTACCCGGTAGATCCTGCCGAGATCCGGCGCCCTGCGGGTCCCTAATAAGCGCTTCTGGCGCAACAGATATCTCTGTCTCCGCATCCGGCGCAGTTCATCGCGCGCTCGCACCGTCTCCAGCCTTGCCTGCTGCCGGTCGAAATCCCTCAGCAGCGGCGTGATCTCCCGCACGCGGTAACGATCCTGGAGAATCCGTAAACCATGGCCTGCGAGCAATTCGTCGTTTTTGGACAGCTCTGCGAGACGGCCGCTACAGTCCACCACCGACGAGCGGAACTTCACGATGATCTCATGTGGGGCGGAACGGCCGTGCCCGAAGCGCTGCGCACCTGCCGACGGAGCGCCCGCCAACGCGACAGAGACAACAGCCGCGAAAAGACACGCTTTAATCGTATCGCCCTTTCTCAAAAGCTACGCTACAACCCCCATACCCTCACCTACCCGCGGGCGCAGTCACAGACCCGCACCATGCCCTATTGTAGCAAAAAGGGGTGGAAAAATCACGCGCAAAGCCCGCAAGGGACAATCGCGAGGAGGTACTCGAGGTCCGATATTCTCTAAGTTTAGTCAGTACCGACGGTTAGAGGGAGACTGCCCGGCGGTGTCCGCGCGGCGATGCTCAGCAGGACCCCCACCGCCAAAGAGGAAAGCAACATGCTGGTTCCACCGGCGCTGAGGAACGGCAGCGGAATGCCTTTTGTGGGCAGCACAACGGTCACGACGCCGATATTGAGGGCGGCCTGGGTCGCGATGGTCAGCACGATCCCCGCCGCCAGCAGCCGGCCGAACCGGTCCGGGCACCGCAGCACGACCGCTAACCCCAGAAGAACAAAGAGGATAAAGAACACGAGAATTCCGACCGTTCCAATCAGACCCAGTTCTTCGCCTACGATGGCGAAAATGAAATCGGTCGTATCCTCCGGCAGATGGCCGTACTTGCAGACGCCACGTCCGAGTCCCTTGCCCCAAAGACCGCCGGACCCGATGGCAATCAGCGACTGGTTGGCTTGGTACGCCACCGATTCGCTCCAGCGGTCAGGGTCCAGAAACGCGGCCAGACGGACCAGGCGGTGGGGCGAGTGGAATAGAGCGGCTACAAACCCCGCTATGCCAAAGGGCAACAGCGTCAGCACGTGCCACCATTTGACCCCGGCAATGATCAGCATCACAAAGCTGACCAGCGCGATGAACGCAGCCGTTCCGAAGTCTTCAATCACGACCAGTCCGCACACAAGCCCAATCAGCACGCACACCGGCAGAAACCGCTTCCAGTATAACCGTATCTCCGGCCCAGCCTTGGCACACGTTCCGGCCAGGAAGAAGACCATCATCCACTTCGCCAGTTCGGAAGGCTGAAAGCTGATGCTGACCGGGCCGAGCGGGATGCGAAGCCAGCGCCGGGCTTGGTGGATCTCCGTGCCGAGCGAGGGAACGAGTACGACGATAAGCAGTAGGACAGCAAGGATTAACAGCCATACCGTCGGGCACTTGTACCAACGCGAGCGAAAGCTCCAAACCCGGTAGTCCGGCGTCGACGCCGCAAATAGCAGCACGACCGCAATCGGGAAGAACATGATCTGGCGCAGGCCCGGGAAGTCGTAGAAACGCCGCAAGTCGAACTCATGCCCGAGATTCGCACCGGCGGAAAAGACCATCACCGCTCCGGTTGCCATCAGGAATAGAATGACTGTGGCAATCGCGTCGGCCAGCCGGCTCCGCATTTCATTCATAACATCTTTTGCGGCAAGCATTTATCTTAAGACGTTACCCTCGGCAGGGTCCGGAAACGCTGTCCCTGTCTTATCTTTTCGGCAAATCTGCATTTTCCTCTGCAAAAATAGTCAACGCGGCACGGGCTGTACCGCCGCACCGTGTAGAAGGCAAGAACTGGGAGCACGACAGTGAGTTGGTGAACGGTTGGAAGCTGGTATACGAACCCTGGTAGCGCGGCAATCGACCCGTCGAGAAGGCTCATTGAGGAGTGGGGCATGCCTGTAGCAAGGGTCGTGAAGAAGCATGGTTTGTACACCCGGCCAATGGGATAGAAGGTGGAAGCTCATGAGGTTCTGGTAGCGTGAGTGACACGTGCCCAGGCTACGATGCGACCCCAGAGAGGACATGGATTGAAAGGCCCTCTTCCAAGTTCTTGCTGTGAGTTCTGTTCGTTGCAGTCTGATGTTTGGTTTATCGTCGCTCTCTCCCACGGCACGTCCGTACTATGTGCGGACGTGACAGGGCCTGCCGCTCGCGTCGCGGCCGGCCAGGACCAGCAGGAATGCTGCCGACCGCGACGCACTTTTGAGAGCTGAGCTTAACTACGGCTGATCCAGGCGATCACGGATGATCTGGCCTGCCCTTTGCGTCGCGGCCCACACAGGCCTACACGGACGTTCCTGCCGCGACGCTTTTTTTGTTTTCCTGCTTCTCGCCGGCGCAAGGCCATGCCCCGGCGACGGGCAAACGTCGTCACACGGCGACCCTACATACCTGCCTCTTGCGTCGCGGCCTATTCCGCCCAACATCCAACCGCCCCGGCCGCGACGCTGCTTTTTCATCGCGCCGAAGCACCAACACCTCGCCTCGGATACTCTCGGCCGGCCCATGGCGTTCCCGTCGTTGACATGGCAGGTCATGCAGGCCCGGCATCGGAAACCGCAATGGGCAATCACATGTCTCAGACGGCCCTCCGCTCGACACGACAGACTGCGAGAGGCTCAGGCGCAGTCGGGACTACTCGACCTCCCCCGTCACAGGCGCATATTCATAGGCGCCCATGTCGGCGGCGACACCACACGGACGCGGATGGCCGTCGCGGTCGGTCTCGGGGGCCTGGGTCGTGTCGGCTGTATCGATGGCCGGCGAGCCGCGGAGAAGGTGAACATCAAGGGTGTCGAGATCGGCGAACAACGGGTCGGCATCGATGTTGCCTTCGCCCCAGGTGACGGTGGAATGCTGGCCGGAGACGGAGATGCCGTCGCGGCCGCCCTCGATGTCGCTGTACAACACCGTAATATGGGAGCCGCGGTCAGCGATCTCCGTGTTCGAGCTGTCGGCGAGAGCGATCGGCGTGCTGCAGTCCCAGATGATGCAGTTGACGACGGTGGCGATCCCGCCGCCGGGATTGAGTCGGTACGGCGGACCCCAGCGGCCGAGATCGAACAGCCGCAGCCCGCGCCCGCAGCCGACGATCGTGTTGTTGATCAGCGTCGCCGTGCTCGAGTTCTCGATCGCGATGCCGCCGTTGGCACAGTCGATCACCACATTGTTGATTAGAATCGGCGAGCCTTCATCACGCAGGACGATCCCGTGGTCGTCGGTACCGGCGATGAGGTTGCCCACGATGACGGGCGAGCAGCGGGTCGGGTTGATCGCATCGTCATGGTCCGGGTCGAGGAAGATGTTGTTCCGGATCAGCGGCGGCGGCGTGCTCTCGCCCCAGAGATCGACGTCGTCGTTGTCCCCGCGCTTGCCGGTGAAGAAGCAGTCCTCAACCAGGACATGCGAGAAACGCGTGTGGACGCCCTGCCCGATGCCAAGGAAGTCGCAGCCGGAGATGCGAGCGGTCGCCTCGCCCGGATAGTTCGGGTCGTCGGAGATGATCGCGATGGCATCGCCCTCCGCGCCGTGGCTGTCGTCCGGGAGCCTCTGGAAGGTGCAGTTGTTGACATCGATATGGCAAGCGAGGACCACCACGGCCTCATGGTAATCTCTCGGCCCGGGCTCGTAGTAGTCCTGGTGGGCCCCCTCGCTGTCGGCGTACTCGATGACGCAATGATTCAGCCGGCTTTCGACCGCCTTGACAAACAGGATCTGCTTCCACGTCGCGGCGTTGCCATAATGGGTGAAGCGGATCGGCTGCTGGTCCGTCCCGTCCGCCAGGAGTTGCCCCTCGACGACGATGGAGACATCGTTCTTCATCAGGACAACCGTCCCCGGTTCGACCTTGAGGACTCTTTCAGCCGGAACCGTCAAGGTATCCTCGACAAGATACGCCCCCGACAAGGTGAGATCCTCCGTCAGCTCGCCGGAGATGTGATTCGCCTCCGACACGTAGACAATCTCCATCGAGCCGGCATCCACTTCGTTGGCATCGGCATCAAGGGCCCGTGCAGTGACCGTGTTCAGGCCGGGAAGGAGCGTGATATCCGCCTGCCAGGTGCCGTCGTTCGCATCGAAGTCTGTTGACAGCTCCCCGATCATTACGGCCGCCGTGCCGGCGGCATCGGTCCGACCGGTGAGCGCCACCGTTTCCGTCGTCACGATGTACGTATCGCCGGTTCGGACGGTGTCGGGAGCGGTTCGAAGGGCCGGAATCAGGGAAAAGTCACTGCTGGTGAGCGAAATGTTGTGGCCTTCGATCGCGAGGAGGTTGCCGCCCTCCTTGAGCAGGTCTCCCGCACGCCCCAGGATGATAATCTCCGGTGTCCCGGCCTCGTGGGAGGCGGCGGTCGTCGTGTGCGTGGCGGGGCCCGCGGGCATGGATCGCCGAGCGACCTCCCGGCTGTTCAGATAGGCGATGAACCCGTCATCATAATCGATTGCCAGCTCCAATACGGCCTCGGGCGCCACGGAGGCAACGGAGAACTCCTTCCGGATGTAGACCGTGAGGTAGCTGCCCCGCATATCGTCAAGAATGGTGGCGTCGTCGTCGTCCCCAAAACCGAAACCGGCCGGCCCGGTCTCCCAAGCGGAGTCATCGAAACCGATCTCCTTCCAGGCATCGTCCGGCACGCTGGCCGGTGCCGTACCCCGGTAGAACCTCCATGCCTCACCCGGTGAGACGAAATCCGCACCCTCGGACCCGAGATGCAGGGTCATCGCACTGACGCCGCCACAGACGGCTATGAGCACGACGACAACAGTGAACAAGAATCTGCCACAAGACCGTTTCATGGAAGATCCTCCGTAGACCCGGATTAATGTTACAGGCAATCGTCGTTATTATACCACAGCCCCCGGGGAAATGCCGCCAGAAAAACCGCGAGCACCCCATGGATCCGGCAAGTCTTGACGATCGCGTCGCGAAGGAATGAAGGACGTCAGCAGGCCGCCACGTCCTGGAACCGGGCGCCGAAGTGCGTCCCACCTTCGAGAACGGTGTGAATCGCCGCGATCAGCTCGTCGAAGTCACAATCCTTCAACAAGTAGGCGCGGGCCCCGGCTTTGTACATCTCCCGGGCGTACCGCCGGGACGTATGCATGGACAGTCCGATGATTCTGATATCGGGATTCTCACTGTGGATTTGCCGGGTGGCCTCGATGCCGTTGAGCCCGGGCATGCTGATATCCATGATGACGACATCGGGGGCCAGTTCCCGCGCGAGTTCCAGCGCTTCGTAGCCGGCTTTCGCCTGGCCCACAACCTCCATACCCTCCTGCTCCTGAAGGAACCTGCTCAGACCCTGAAGCACGATCGTGTGGTCGTCCGCCACAAGGATGCGAATACTCATCGGACTCAGACCTCCTTGTCTGCTCTTGAGTTCCTCAATCCGGCTCATCGCCGAAGCCCGGAGGCACTATTTGCGTCCCTTCCGTGCTCCGGTCCTCGACGAGTCAAGCGTAAGACGCCCTCCCCTGCGCGTCAAGCCCTCCCACATGGGGAAAATCCTTAAGCCGCTCTCACCCATATTCCCTGTTGACGATACAGGCATCGCCCCGTATTCCACGGCATTCTACCTGCCTTGGTTTCCCATTTTCGGCGAGATCTCCCTGCTGTCAATCAACAATTCCCACGACACGACGTTGATTTATCGCCTCGAATTGATGGCAGGACGAGAAGAGAGTCAGCATGCCCCATGCATGCCCGAGACCCCAGGCTGCGTGCCCTCAGGCGTAAGCCATACATGATCCCGATGCACGTCACAAATAGAGACATCCGCCGCTACATGTTGGGATCATTTCCACTCGCGTTGGGGTCGGCATCCGGATCAGGGGCATCCTGCCCTATCGACAGTGCGAGGACCGGCGCTCGCTCGAAAGCGCCCGAAGTGTATAGATCGACACCCCCTGCGTACAGGTACGAGGCAACGGCGATGAGTTTGCCACAGGCGTCCAAGTCACCGGAGTCAATCGCTTCTTGCCTCTCGTCGAGACATGGACACTCCCAGACGCCCCGCCCATCACACCGCCTATTATCACATCCAGCAATAATGCCGTCACCGCGACATTTCGGACAGTCTATAGAGTTGTCCGAGGTCGGGGGGCGATTTCCACGAGATTCCGAGCGTCTCACCCTGCCGTAGCCGCCACAGTAGGGGCAGACCATTATACCCAGGCCCCGACAGGTGTCACAGCAAACGAACCCGGTGTTGTCACAATCTCGACAACTGGGCGACCGTCCCTTGGCTCGGCACTCCCTCCAGATTCGGCTGGGCATATTCGCGTCCCCGACAACCATCTCCGCCAGTTCCCGGACGTACGCAGACCTTGCCGGCTCCCGGAGCAGCTTGGCGGCTGCTTCAAATTGGCCCTTCACGCACTGGTCCAAGCCTCTGACAAGCTTATCGAGCAAGTCGCGATGCTCTTCCCTCACCTGGTTTCTGCGATTCTTCAACTCCAGGATTTTCCCTGTGTTGTTAGGATGCAGGCAATTGGGGTCGCTCAGAATCTCGTTAGCCAGAGCCTCGAACTTCTCAAGAAGATTTGGGTCCGAAGCAGTCGTGGATGGCCCACCCAGAAGGCGGGTTAAGCACACGACGACCAAAAGGCAAAACAGGCGATTCCTATTTGCGATTGATTCGTAGGCTCTCAATGCATCTACCTCCCCGGCGAGTTAGGGGACAGAACTCGCCAAATGCAGTTCCAAAAACCTGTCCCAAAGCACGAAGCAATAGTAGCTGCTTTCTCGAAACTGCTCCATCACGCTCCCGGCATCGCGTACGGCCTCAGTCCGTTCGTGCAGAATGTCCTGGACTTCCGTTTGCACGGTGCCCCCCGTGAAGGAGTGACGAATAAGAAGACCAAGAAGATCTGTAATAACATCCATCTCGACCACGATCTCCTGCAGAATCGTGACAGAAGCACTCCTGCGGATCTCTCCCTGTCGCACGGCTGCGCTGGCCTCGATATCGTTCGGGCTCTTCTTCAGGATTCGTGCCCTCAACCTCTCCCGCACATCATTTTGCAAGGACAAGAGCAGGTCCCCTGTGACCGTGCCTGGCTCCGTCAACTCGATCTTTGGCGAACCCCGGAGTCTTTCTAAGAAAGCCTCCAAATCGTTCACCTCATCCTGGGCAAGCACCGCCCCCATCTGTTTCGCAAAGTACCCCACCACGGCCAGGAGCTTGACGAAGTCCGGATCGGGTTGCCACGAGGGGGTGGGGGTGGGGGTAATCCTCTGGGGCGAGCGAGAACGTGATCGTCTTGTTCGCCCCGGCGATCCGCCCCAACTCGGAACATGGTCTTCCCACCACTCGGCGCACTCTTTGCGTTCCCAGCCATCACTCGTCGGCGTCAGCCTCCCTCGGTCCTCCACGCGGCCCATCCGCTTACTGATGAGAGCCTGTACGATCAAGTAGGCCGTGATCGGACCGCTCTCTTCGATCATCTTGATGAGCTTTTCGGGAATATCAGGATCATGCATTTGGGTGAGCGCGTGGACAAAACGTGCCGCCTGCTTCGTCTGTGTGACCCTTCCACGCATGCCAGCCGAGATTCTTACTGTACTAAGTCTATTGAGCAATTCCTGCGCCGCCTCCGGGGTATCCAACTCGACGAGCTCGATGATGCTGAAATCCGAGGGCTTCTTCGATTCTTCTTCCGGATTCATGCCCTGGACGTTCACCGTCCAATCTCCGAGGTTGACGTTCGCCGTCAACGTGGTCCGCCGTTCCGTGGGCGTGAGTGTGAGCGCCGACTCAAACTGAGCATCGGATGGAGGAGATTCTGCCAGAAACTGAATGGCCCGGACGCAGCAAAGGGACATCGTAAACGCCACATCCGCGAGGATCTCCTCGTGCATGAACGTCCGAGTAAAGCTCGCTTTCAGCTCGGTCGGCCTGACGACTGGGACTGGGACATTGGGCTCGTTCGGCTCCGGGCTTTTCGCCATCTGTGGCCCGCCAGGCTGAATGTCACCTTGTGGGGCGTCGTTCGGCTCCGGCGCGGCCTCTCTCGGACCGGAAGCCTCGGCCTGGATACTGGACCGGTCGTCTAGTGGCGGTGTCACCGCCACAGGCGGTCTGGAACGCCCATAAAACAGCCAAACCAGAAGGACAAAGAACCCGATCGCAACAACAGGAATCGCCACCATTGCGATCCTCCGCAGTGAGCCAAGTCCTGATACCACAGTGAGATCTTCATCCGAGGCCGGGACATCCGACCAGGATTCATCCGGTGAGGGCCCGGCCAACAGAGCAGACTCCGGCTCCTCGATGGGCTCTGCCAATTTGTAGGGCCCCGAATCGTCGCCCTCTTGGGGCTCAGATGGCGCGGATCCCCCTCTCTTCTCGAGGATGCGGTCAAAGATCTTGCCTGCTTGGGAGGTGGAGATGCCGAGCGTATGAGCCATCCCCATGGTCCACTCTTTGGCGTCTGCGGTTGCCACATGCCCCCGGATGGCAAGATCCACGAATTTGGCGAAGTACTTGATGACTTCCTCCGAGGGTCTCGATGTGGGCTTGGCCGGTGCAGGAATCTTATCCAGGAATTCCTCCACCTCTCTGTCCTTCACTCCGAGCTCACGGAGAGCGGCTGCGAGAAGTGGGCGGTTGGCATCGCTCAAGGTCTTGTCCGGGTTGAGGTGCTTGTCGACTTCCTCACGAATCCTCTGCACCAGTGTACGACGGGCCTTCTCTTTCTTCTCCTGACGTTTCTGCGCCTCGGCTTTCTGCTCCAGGTGCTGGTCATACTTCCTCTTCCTGGCGGGATCGCGCAGCACGGCCGCCGCATGATCCAGCTTGTGCCTCTCGAAGCGCAGAATCATGGGGATGAATTCGGGACTGGGAATGCTCTGTCTCAGCCGAATTCTCTGCTGGTTGCGGTGCTCGTCGACGAGCTCGGGAGTGCAGGACTCTGGATCGATGTCGAGCAACTGGTAGTAGGTCGGCTTGATCGCGTCGTCCGGAACACCCAACGCCCTATAGAAAAACGTCCACTCAATCATGCTTTTGTCCTGGAATCATGAGCCCCCACTCGGATTCGCTTTCGAGCATTCGTTCTCAAGGGCCTCGAACTTCGAGGTCCACTGCCCAAGGTCCATCCCTTCAGACTCTAATCGAAAATAGGCCATGCGCTTGCCCGCCTCTTCGCTCTGTCCCATCCGAAGCTGGCACAGAATGCAATGGTAGCTGGCCTCCAGCCATCCCGGCGTCCTCGTCCCCATTCGCGCATACAAGGTCTGCCACCAGAGCAGAGCCATGTCATACTTGCCACTGTGCTCGTGGGCCATGGCCAGGCCGCGTATGGCCGTCCCGGCGTGTTCGGGCGAATTGTCTATGACGTGAGTATAGGACTTAGCCGCCTCTTCATAACGTCCGAGTCGCACCAACGTGTCCGCCAGGTGAAGACGAAGGACGGCATTTCGCTTGCTCTGACCGGCCTGACCCAACAACGACTCGAATACCCTGGCTATCTGCCGGTTGATGCGCTCGGCCTCTGCGTTCTCGCCCCGCCCCGCCAAGTCGGTGGCCTGTTCTTCGAGCTCGCCGACAATCCTGAGACATGCCTCGGCTACGTGTTTCGCGGCCATTTGCTCCGGCGAGAGCGAGGCAATCAGCGTCACGACAGTATCCACGTCCCCTGCCCGGATCTTGGCCTCAAGGCGCAGAGCCAGCAACTGGCCCTCGCCATCTGTGATCTGCGGAATTCCTCGGATCGCATCAAGAAGCCGTATGGCGAGATTTGGGTGCGGCGGGTCGAGCTTCAGCAACTGCGCCGCCACGGCGGCCGTGAGACTCGTGATGTTCGTGGTTGATGGGGCCCCCTCCTCGGACAGACTGGCTGCAGCGCCATCAGCAAAGCGTATCAAGGCGGCGGCACTTTCCGCCAGCCATTCCCTCTTGCGGCCGCTCCCGGACGCTCGTATATTCATGGCCTGCTTGCAGAGAACGCCGGCTAAGTAGTATTGGGCCACACAATAAGTTGGAGAATCCGAAGAGATGGTGCGCAGGATCTTCTCCGCATCACGGAGCCGTCCCTTTCCGATCAATACTTCCGCTGCGCGGCGTCGCGCCTCCGGCACATCGGCAACGGCAGGGAACTGCTTCTCTGCAAAACCCAGATTCTCAAGCAGTTGCGATACCGTGATCGGCGGATCGGAACCGAGAGCATTGAGCCCGCAGCGAACCGCCCTGCTGCATACCTCCTCAGCGCGTGGGTCCCCGGCGTACTGCTTGAGAAACTCGATGGCTGCCACGTGTGCATCTCGCCAGCGGTTCAGGTTCCAGAGCGCGGCGAACCTGACGTATTGAAGTTCTGCACGTGTATCCTCTGCGATTGCTGCATCGGGTGGGGCTTTCAACCCGGCTTCCGCTTCAGCGACCGCTGCCTCATAGTCCTTGGCCGCAAAGGATTCCCTCGCTTTGTGCAGGTGCCCTACACCGGTGCTCAGCTTGGAGCCGCCCAACGCTCTGGCAAGTCTGCTGCGCCACGGCTCGCCGGCGGCACGCACGAGTTCGCACGCCCTCGTGAAAGAAGCGGGTGTGGACTCCCGACCCTGTCCCTGGTCAAGACTCGCCGTGATGTCCGCCACGCTGACGGCCCACGCAATCGCCATATCGAGTTCCGCGTCGTCAAGCGACTCCTTCTCGCCGAGGTTGCCGAAGTACTCAGAAGCGAAGCGATCCGCACCAAACGGGTCCGACGCTGCCAGACTCGCACGGATGCGGAGCCGTGTGATCTGCTTGTACAGGTGTGCCGGTATGCCCTGCCTCTTGACCCTATCTGAATCCAGCTTCGAAATCAGCCGGTTGAAGTCATCGTACGCACCCATGCGGTACAAACAGAGCCCATGTCCATAGAATGCCTCCGCGACCGTAGGATGAGCACGATAGCCCTGCGATGTCAGATCGTGGAATTTCTCGGCCGCGCCCTTCAGGAATTCGCGTCTGTCGGATGAGCTGTCCGTGGCAATGGCCAGGTAGTATTGAGTCCACGCCATCTCATAACGGACCCTGCCCATGTTGATGTTGAGCGTTCGGTACTCCGGGTTATTCTTACGTTGCCGATTGTTGAGATTCTCCGCCATCCTCTGAGCCTGCGCATCCCACCGGCTGTACAGTCCGTCATAGCGGCTCAGGAGTCCCTGGAGTATTCTGTACGCATCATGCCGCCAGGCGGTCTGCTGTCTGTCTTTCTGCCAGAATTTCAGGCAGATCGCCGCCCGCTCCCGGTCGATTCGTCCCCCCAGGAAGTGACGTTCATTCTCATCCATGGTCTGCTGTCTCTGCAGAAGACGCTGGGCCCGATCGATTCTCTCATCCGCGTCGGCCTTCTTCAGCGCCATCTGCGCCTCAGACAGGAGGTTCTCGATCTCCTCCTGTATGGTCGCTCCAAAAGCCCCTTGGCCCACAGCGAGCGCCAGCAGCACGCAGATAGACAGGTTCAGCGACCGGACAGCAGACTTCATGGTTTGACCTCTCTCGGCGAAAAGGCGACACGCCGCATCCCGGCGCGATGACATACGTCCAGCGCCGCGACCATGTAACGGAAGGGAACCCCGGCCTGCCCTTCAATAACCACCGGCCGGTCCTCCAACGCCGCCCTTCTCTGCAATTCCGCCTCGAGCGACGGGAAGTCCGCGATCCGTTTCTCATCGCACGTGATCAGCACACCGGCCGTGACGCCAAGAAGCCTGATTCGCACCGGTCGTTCCGGTACTGCCCCTTGTCCGGTGCCCGTCCCCAAACGCGACAGTTGACTCGATATGTCATTTTCCGGTTGATTGAGAGACGACGTGCACATGAAGAAGATGAGCAGGAGGAACACCACATCCACCATGGATGCCATGTTCAATTGCGGAACCGCCAGAACGCTTTTCTGTCTTGTCAGTCGCATAACGCCCGGTCCTCAGAGATCAGATGGCTTCTGCCCCGGCTCAATCACCGCCACATCAACCTGACCAATGCCACAGTCCGTACAGACGTTCATCAGCTCGCGGATCTTCTCCCACGATGCCTCCCGATCCCCGCGGATCAATATGGATATAGGTCCTGAGTCCTCACGACCGGTCTCATCCACGAGAAGCTGGCGAATCGAAGTGAGCGAGTGTGTCTGCCCGGCGATTGCGACCCGACCGTCCCTGTGAACATTCACAATCAGGCGGCCGCCCGCCAACGGATCGGCCTTCTTGCCTTCCTGGGCCTCCGGCAGCTCCAACGGTTCGACCTGGATCCGCGCAATGTGGGATACGGTCAAAAAGAAGATAATCAGCAGGAATACGACATCGATCAAAGGCGCGATGTTGATCTCACATCCATACTCGCGTTTGGCCTTGTGTAACTGCACGATGTTCCTTTCGTTGGCGCGCCCGCCTACACGGCCTTGCGGAATCGACCCATCAATTTCTCCACGACCGTCTCCGCCTCGGCCACCAGGCTATCAATCCGCCGACGGAAGAAGGCCACAAAGAACATCGTCGGGATCGCGACAATCAGCCCCAGGCACGTGGTCACCAGGGCTTCCGAGATCCCTCCGGCCAATTGCGACGGTCTGGCCGCTCCTTCAGTCTGTGCAATCTCGTTGAATGACCTGATCATCCCGGTGACGGTCCCCAGCAGCCCAAGCATCGGCGAAGTCGACGCAATGAACGCAAGGTACTCCAGCTTGCGGTGCAGCTTGGAGATCTCGCGCTCACTGACCTCCTGCATCGCATTCTGCATATCGTAGAAGCCGAACATGGCGCCGACCTGGCCCAACCCGGCCCCGACGACCGCGGCAAGGAAGGAGTCATTCTCCGCACAGGCCTGCCGGGCTTCCACGTACTTCTTGCCCTCGATATGCTGACCGAGCTCGTGCGCCAGATCGCCCGGAACGATCCGGTTCCGGCGAACAAGCAGAAAGTTCTGCACGATCAGTGCGACCGCCACGAGAGACACCAGGATGATCAGGTAGCCGATGATTCCACCTTTGGCAATGGTGCTCCAGAGAGAGATCGACTGTGGCTCGGCGGTCACAGCGGGCTCCAGCTCCGACGGCTGCGCAATGGCGCCGCACGTCCAGAGTCCCCAGAACACAAGCAGTACGATCAGGATTGCCAGCCACCTGCCAACCACACGCACGTTCGATCTGTCAAGCATTGTCCCGACTCCACACTGAAACTGTTTGGCGTCCGATCCGTGCCGGAGGCTGCTACGCAGTGCTACGGCCTGGATAACTGGGTACAGAATCTATAGCTTCCATCGTTCTCTCTGGCGATCCTCTTGAGTACGAACTCGCCTCGGTTGTCGTGAAAAGCGATCGTATTGACAGCGGTTTGGAGCACGTCCCTGGCCTTGGGATTCGCCTGGCGTATCGCCCCACACACTTCGTCGTCGGAGATAAAGGTACGCGGGCTTGCGGTGAATACGCCGTCGGTAAGCAGGTAAATCACGTCGGGCCTAAGCGAAAGGGCTTTTCGCAGCGCCGGGATGGGATTGGTCCATCCCGTCGGTTGAATTCTGTCTTGAGCCCACGCCAAGAAACGGTCCTTGTTGCCCGGCGTTGCCGTCACCGACCCGCTGGCTTCCATAGGGGTTGCGTCTGTACTGTAGAAAATGATGTAGAATTTCTGGTTCGGCGTCAGCCGACGAACTGACTCCTGCAACTCCCACTTGGCATCGTCTAATCGACCGTCCTGACTCATGCTCTCTGAACGGTCGATCACGTACACAACCGCCTCGCCTGTATCCGAGATGCCGCCGAACAACAATCCGTCCCCTGACCCGGCGCTACCGCCAGGCAGAAACACATCCATGCCCGAGCCAATTGCACCGCCCCCGCCGGAAGGCACGTCAATGATTATGGGCTCGGAGCCTCCAGACGGCTCCCCACCACCCAAATCGGCGATTGGATCGTACGAAGCGAGTTCCGCTGAGTCGGGGAGCGAGGGTTCATAGGAGGGCAGATCCGGGGCCTCGAGGCTCGTGTCGCTGAATTCGATCGTGTCCACGTCTTCCAGCAGTAATCCGGCTTCCCGGGCGTGACTGCCCGAACCCAACCCGGGCCACCATGTGATCCCCGTGAAACCAATCAGAAGCACGGCATGGATCAGGACGGATGAGCCCCATCCTACCATGGAAGAGACCCAGTCCATCCGCTTGGGCTCCCCCGTCGGCATCTCCGCGGCATCCACCAACACCAGAGGATTACGACAGTTCGGACAAGAGACGGTCTTGCCGGAATGTTGAGCTTTGAATCGGATCTTCCGTCCGCATCCGGGGCAAAGGCAAATGGCGCGGGCTTCCCCATCCCCGTTGGGTGTCACATGGGGACCGCGACCGGATTTCATGTCCTGGGCACACACGATCCGCGCTCTCTTTCTCCCCCCGAGAACCGGAACAACAACTCCTGTGGCGGCCGGATGTGCTACTTCCGACCACGTCAAAGTATTCGACCGATTTGCCTCACACCGGTTCCCCAGAAACCGCCATGCAGGGACATGTCAACGTTTGCCGCGCGCAAGCCCCTTCCACAGCGACTCCCGAGGGTGCAGAATTGGCAGTGTCTCTTGTGATCCAAGAAGAGCTGCCACAAACCTTCTGAACGCCCGTTGCAGGACCCGAAACCGTTTCTGCCACAGATTTAGGATACTAACGCCAACTCCCGGTGTCAAGGCCATTGACATCATTCTCACACAGTGCCCGATATTGAATGAATGGCACCGTGACGTGAGGGCACGCGAACGTGAAAAGCGACCTGCAGGTTGCATGCCCGAAACTCCCGATAAGGGCGGGTTTCCGGCTCGGCTGCAGTTCAGATCCTCCGCCCGCTGCCTGCGAGTTGCTCGGCGACTCGCGAGTAGACCTCGTCCAGCGTGATGTGTTCGATGGCGTGCGCGGGGTCGCGGCTCTTGATGGCGAGGCCTCGGCTCGATGCATCCCGCGCGACAACACACTCCGGGCGACCGTAGGGACCGACCCGGAACGGATTCGACCAACTGAACATCATGACGAGCGGTCGGCCAAGGGCAGCGGCGATGTGGCCGGGCCCCGTGTCGTTGCACACCACGAGACTTGCGCGTCGAAGCACCTCCGTCAACTCCGACAGCGAGGTCCGGCCGGCAAGATTCGCGATGGGATGCCGCGCCAGGCTTTGTATCCGCTCGATCATCGCGCCTTCGGACTTGCTGCCGGTGGCTGCGACGGCCAAGCCGTGCTCCGAGGCAAGGCGGTCGGCCAGCGAGGCGAATCGATCGGCGGGCCAGCATTTGCTGACCTGGGCCGAGCCCGGGACAATCACAGCGTAACGCTCAACACCGACGTTGTGATGGGTCAACAGGTCGCGTGCCGCGACGGCGGCTTCAGGCCTCTCAGGCAAAACGAATTCCACGCTGAGATCGGATGCGCCGATCGTGTCGACGAGCTTGAGATAGTAGTCGACGACATGGACCCACTCCATCCGCGCCGGAATCGTTTTCGTGTAAAAATGGTGAGCGAACTCGCGGCCCCAAACCGGCCCGACGCGGTGCTTGCAGCCGGAAAGCCACGCCAGCGAGGCCGTGCGGAAGAGCCCTTGCAGGTCGATCACGGCATCGAACCGGTCGTGACGCAGCCGAGAGATCAAAGACAGCAGTTCGCGAAATGCGGCCGGATGACGCCATGCCTTGCCAAGGAACTTGCGATCGAAGAGGATGATTTCATCGAGGTGCGGGTGGCCCTCGATCAACGACGCAAAGGCCGGACGGATCAGCCAGCTTATCCGCGCCTGCGGAAGACTCCTGCGCAGCGCCGACAACGCCGGCAGCGCCAGCACGATATCGCCCAACGAACTGGGCTTGATCAGCAGGATGTTCTGGTACGCGTTCGACATAAGCGCCGGATTCTATGCGATAGCCGATGCAGAGGCAACGAGCGTCTTGATGTGGGCGATCGGATCGGGCGATTGAGAGCCAGTTCAGAACTTGCGGGGCCAGGATGACCGGCAACAGAGCGAGAATCCGAACCGCCGAGGAGGAATTGCCGGTCGGGGTGCGTCGAAAGGGTGCCAAAATGTTGCGGCTTCAGCGGATTGGCGTGTCTGGGGGCCTTTCTGGCAGGCGTATGGGCCGTGCTGGTGACCAGATGTGTTGAAATCGAGGCCCCTATTGTGGTATTATTAACCCTGTGGCGTGCAGGAGTACCGATTATGACGTTAAACGGCAAATCCCCGTTCATTATCAAAAACCATGTCGTCGGGGCGTGGATTCTCACTTTAAGGAGGACTAACATGTCTGGAAAACCGCTTCTGTTTCTGGCGGCGATCGCGGTCCTCGCCCTGGCCGGATTGGCTAACGCGATAGCGATCCCCAATCCCGGCTTCGAGGGCGAAAACACGGCGTGGGCAATGTCCGACACCGGGTCTGACGCAGGCTTTTCACAGGTCCTGGCTGACACCTTGCCGGCGGGAGCCGGAGCGATGGTGCAGGTGGCGGACCCGATCCTGGTCTGGTCGGACGAGTTTGACGCGGACGGGTTGCCGGACGCGTCGAAGTGGATGTATGACGTGGGCGGCGATGGTTGGGGCAACAACGAGGAACAGTTCTACACGGAAGCCCGGTTGGAGAACGCCCGTGTTGAGAGCGGCCTTCGTGTTGAGAACGGCGTTCGTGTTAAGAGCGGCGTTTTGATCATTGAGGCGCACAAGGAGCAGTGGCTGGCGAATCCGGTCTTCCAGAGTTACAACGACTACACCTCCGCGCGTCTGGTTTCGAAGGGAAGTGGTGACTGGCTGTACGGGCGCATTGAAGTCCGTGCGAAGCTGCCGGCCGGCCGGGGAACCTGGCCGGCCATCTGGATGCTTCCAACGGGCGACGCTTATGGTCGCTGGCCGCGCAGCGGGGAAATCGACATCATGGAGCATGTGGGGTACGACATGGGCCAGGTCCATGGGAGCCTGCATTCGTTGGCCCACAACTGGACGACCGGGACCCAGCCAACCGGCTCGACGGTCCTCGCGGATGTGGATACCGCATTTCACGATTATGCCATCGAGTGGAGCCCGGGGTGCATGAGCTTTCTCATCGACGGAAGCGAGTACTTTTCAGCGACCAACCCGGGGACAGACTGGGAGGAATGGCCCTATGATCAGCCCTTCTACCTGATCCTGAATCTCGCCGTGGGTGGTTTCTGGGGTGGGCAACAGGGGATCGATCCCAACATCTGGCCTCAGCGCATGGAAGTGGATTATGTCCGGGTATATGACCTTGGCGATTCCGTCATGGTGAACACGGACGGCGACGAGCTTCCCAATGCGACAGACCCGGATGATGACAATGACGGATTGACCGACGCGGAAGAACACGGATTCGGGACGAACCTCCTGGTAACGGACACAGATGGAGACGGTTACAGCGACTTTGAGGAAGTCGAGGCGGGCAGCAGTCCCTTATCGAGTGGCTCCATCCCGGGTGGCGGTAAGAGGCTTCTGGTCAACGCCGATTTTCTTCTCGGCGAGGATCCTTGGATCATCCATACCAATAAATTGAACACCGACGGCAACTGGAGCGGTATGGCCGGATCCTGGGGCGGTGCGTACGCAGTCTCGGATTATGTCAGCAGCCCCGGGGGAGGGGATATCATTTTCTCCAACTATATCGAGCCGGAGGTTCCCAACGCCGAGCACTTGCTCTACCAGGAATGGCAGACGGCGACCCTGGGCCTTGCCCCGGGGGATGTCATCCGGTTCCGTGGAGTCGCCTCCAGCACCGCTTCAACTGAAGGCTTTGTGACGGAGGCCTTTATCCGGGTGCTGGACCGTTCCTTCCAGATGCTCCCCGACTCGGTCGGGGTGGCGATCGGCCCGGAGACAGCCGCCTTTGAATTGGAGACCACCCTTGAGGAGGGGACCATCAATGTCGTCCAGGCGGGTGTCCTGATCAAGGGTTCCACCTCGCAGACCGCAACGATCACATTTACAGGCCTCGAGGTCACGCTCAACGAGGAAACCACACTTCATGTAGACGACGACAGTCTGAGCGACCCCGGCCCCATGACCCCTTAACCGAATAATACGGGACGTCTTGATCTGCCGATCGATGATGACCCGGACGGGCAGGTGGAACGCTGGGACCCCAAGACAGGGTTATGTAAAGGTGTCTAAGTACCGAGACGCGCGGGTTATCTGATATGATATAACTCGGACGACACGAAAAGGAGTGACTGGGCATGCAGACGAAGGAGCGGTACGTTTACGAGTGGCCGCGACCGATGGTGACCGTGGATTCGGCGGTCTTCGCGTTCTTCGACGGCCAACCGAAGCTATTGCTGATTCAGCGCAAGAACGAGCCTTACAGGGATTGCTGGGCGCTGCCCGGGGGATTCGTTGAGATGGATGAAGACCTACCGGAGGCGGCGGCCCGGGAACTCGCGGAGGAGACCGGACTGACAAATGTCCCTCTGGAGCAACTGCGCGCGTTCGGCCGGCCCGGCCGCGATCCGCGGGGCCGGACCATCACGGTCGTCTATTTCGGGATCGCCGAAAGGGACCGGGACCGGATCCGAGCGGCCGATGACGCCGCCCATGTGCAGTGGTGCGGTATCGACAACCTGCCGGCAATGGCCTTTGACCACGACGAGATCGCACACCAGGCCATCGAGAGACTGAAGCAAACGGACGCCTATCGAAAGCATGCACGCACATAGAATGTCCCTCGCACACCCTGCAACCGCCCATGGCGCGCGTCGATGGACGTCAGCCGGCCCAGGAGCTGGATTCCCTCACCTCGTGGTTGAAGGTCTTCAACTGCCTGTCAATGGCGCTGAGGGCCCAATCGATGTAGTGAAGCTTGTGGACCGGACGAAAATGGCGCTCGTTCAGAAGCCCGCGTCGGACCGCATCCACAAATCGCGAGATCGTTCGGCTGCCGATCTCCGTCGGATGTACCGCCCACTCCTTCAAATGCTGATATTGACGGGCGAGGTGAGGATCGCGCTGCATCTGCTCGGCCGTGAGATATTCGCCCGGGTTGTAGGCCAACTGCAACCCCTTCAGGCACAGGATCAGCGGCTCGTAGTTGACGCGTTTCTGCAGGCGGATGAACTTGTACTGCTGCACGTGTGTCGTGGCCTGCACGGGCGGCTTGTCGGCGATCTCCCCGCCACCGGCTCCCATGTACCAGTTCCGCCGGCTGGTTCGGGCAAAGACGAACTCTTCGCCGTACGTGTATTGCGTGATCTCATCCTGTCCGATGCGGGAGATCCACATGCCCCCAGGCTTTCGCACCGGCCCCCCACCGAGGGCCAGCAGGCACTTGACGAACCCCAGTGGCAGAGTGCGCTGTCGGCCAATCTGATTCTTGCGCAACTGAAAGGACAGATGCAGGCTGTGCGGACCGATCTGGTAGAAGGCTACCAACTCGTTGATGAGTTGACCCAGGAGCCAGGGGTCAGCGGTCGCCGGCCGGGAGAGCTCACCCGCAATGCTGAGCCGGCCTGGGGCGATCTCGAAGAATCCGAGTCGGCGAGGCCGGTCCGTGTAGCCGCTGTGGTCGTCGACATAGCCGCCGAGTTTCCAGCACAGAACGTCCAGGCGGAAATCATAAAAGTACTTGAATCCATTGTAGATGGCGTCGAAGGCCTGGGTCGCGCTTCGCTTCGGCTCGACCGCAGCGGCCCCCACGTTGCTCAACTCCAATTCACATCCGAGGGGCATCAGCCCGGGCTGCAGGTTGGACCGAATACGGGTGAGGTGGGCCTCGGCCACTCTCGAATCGAAGATGCTCTTGGAGGCTCGCACCGCGTACTTGACGTAGTTGATCAGGTCGTTTTGCTTGCAGGGCATGGTGTCAAGGCCCTTCTGGATGAGCGGCCCAACGACATCCCGGTTGGTGTTGATCATCTGCAGGGAGGCCAGCAGGCTGACCGAGCGAGTGAAGTACCGCTCGCTGGTCCGCATGTGCTCCAGTTCGAAACGGAAGCGATTCTGCATCCGTTCCTCGAACTGGTTCAGCAGGACCTGCCGGATCACCAGGGCCAGGTAATTCCGCAGATACGGCTGGGCTTCGGCGTCGTTGCACAGATGCCTGATGCTGGGCCGAGGCCGGTCCAGTTCATGTTCGAGGTAGTAGTCGCTGACCGCGTCACGCTGGTAATGGCTCATGATGAGGTCCCGCTCCGTGGTGGCCAGCAGCTCACGCTCCGCTTGGCGTTCCATCTCGGCGTCGACGGTTCGTTCCCCGGGACGGGTGTGCTTCTTCAGGAATCGGTCGATTCGCTTGCGCAGCCACAGCTCATGAATGAGGTTGACGTGGAAGCGATCGCCGAAGTGCTTTCGCATGGATTCGGCCGTGACGAGATACGCCTGCGCCTCCACCGCGCCGTGGGCGGTACGGACCCGAACGGTTTCCCTCTGGTACCGTTTGCCCTCGTAGCGGTCGATCTCGGCCATGGCGGCGGGCGCCACGTCGTGGATGACAAGCCCCTCGATCCTCGATGCCTGGGCGGGGACCGCGTAGAAGTAGACGTTGTCGGGACTTACCCGGCGGTGACGGGGCAGGAACGCCGGCTCGGCAAAGAGGGTCTTATCGTCAATCCTGGAGGGTCTGCGTGTAAAGGCGAGGCCGCTGACCGACTGGAAAATCCTGCTGTCCCGTAGTGACCCGTAGATGAAGAGGTTCGCTTTCTGGTTCTGCATAGCCGCTCTGTTGTGCGGACAGCCCCCACCAAGAGAATGTCACGAGTCGGCCCGGATGCGCCGCCGGAGCTTCAGGAGTTCCTTGAACGCGCGAAGCACGACCCGCACGTTGGCGCCCGTCTGCCGGCCGGCCGTCCGCGGATAATGGTGCACTCCTCTCTGTGTAATCGTATACCCTTGCCTGGCGGCACGGGCCAGAATCTCCGTGTCGATCAAGGCCCCCGTACTCTCCATCTTGATATTGTCAAAAACCACTCTCTTATAGAGCTTGAACGCACAGTCAATATCGCGCAGGCTCAGCGAGAACACGAGCCCGGCGACCCTGGTCCAGAGCCACCCGCTGATCTTACGGGCGGCGTTGTCCTGCCGGTTCACGCGATAGCAACTGATGATATCATATTCCCGAATCAAAGGCAAGAGCGGGGGCAGTTCGGCCAGATCGAACTGTCCATCGCCATCCGTATAGAAGACGAGTTCCTTCGTGGCCGCCCGAAAGCCGGACTGGAGAGCCGCACCGTAGCCGAGGTTGTGCGGATGATGGATGACCCGTACCCGTTTGTGCTCCGCAGCGATCCGCTCGGCGATTCGACCGGTATCATCGGAGCTACCGTCATTCACAATAATGACTTCGTAATCCGCTCCCAGGCCCTCCATGACCTGGATCGCCTGCTTCGCCACCCGCTCTACGTTGCCCTGCTCGTTATAGCAGGGGAAAAAGACGCTGATGGAGACGAGGGGCTTCGCACCGGCCTGCAGGTCCTGCGGACCCTCGGGCTCAACCATGGCTCACCACCTTTTCGTCAGGGAAATCCCGTTCCGCTCGGCCTCGTAACGCTTGATCCGCCGGCGGTGCGCCTCGGCCGACTTCGCGTCGCCGTTCGCCCGGGCCACCTGCTCCAGCCGGATCAGAGCGAGGCGCGCCGCCTCCAGGCGCAGATTGTAACCGTCCTCGTCGGCGTAGACAGCCTTGTTTTCCTCAAAATCCAGCACGTACCGTCCACACACTTCATCGACGCGTGGCCGAAGCTCGGCGAACTGTGCCGCAATCAGCAGCATCTCCAGTACGGGCGCGGGGGAGGGCTGGATGTTGAAGGCGTCAATGACCAATTCGAGACCGTTCTTCTTCCGGGCCGGATCCACAAACAGCAGAAGGTTGTGACCGAGGGCCAGATTGGCCGAATGCTCGTCCGGATACGTGAGCTTGCCCG
>CBFDDG010000002.1:0-32184 GCA_965603505.1 uncultured Phycisphaerae bacterium
CTCTGGCAGAAGCAGCTTCGCGTCGAGGGCCTGATCAATCCGGCGTCGATCTCCCACCGGCTTGGGGATGCACCGGCGAATTGACCCGGGACGACCGACACAGCGATTCCGTGGGGCCTGTCGATCTGTCCGGTGTGTGGGCGAGGATGGATACGGCGTCCAACAGGTGATACTGAATCCCCTGGAGCACTTTGCGTCACATGCAATGTGAAAATGCGAACAAAGACGTTCTTGCGAAGGCGGCGATTTCGCCGACTGGCGACAGACGCGAGCTGACGACCATCGTGGTCGTCATGTCCCTTGTGATCCTCGTGTTCTTCGCTTTGGCCGGCCGGTGTTTCCACCTGCAGTACGCCCGGGCCGAGCACTACGCGGAAAAGTGCATGATCCAGCAGCGGGCGTATCTGCCCCTGGAACCGCAACGAGGGGCGATTCTCGACTGCCGCGGACGCGTCCTGGCCGCCAGCAACCAAGTCCGTACGATCTTCGCCGAGCCGAGAATCATCAAGGAGCCCAAGGAGATGGCGACCCGCTTGGCGCCCATTCTGGATATGGGGGCGCACGAGATCTGCAAGCTCATCATGGACAGCGGCAATCCGGGCTATGTGGTCCTCAAGACCAACGCCGCGGTGAGCGAGTGCGAGCAGGCGAGGAGGATCCACGGCATCGGAATCCACTACGATTGGCAAAGGCAGTATCCCACCGGCCCTCTGGCCGGCCATGTCGTCGGGTTCACCAGCGCCGATAACCGGGGACTCGCCGGCATCGAGTACGCCTTCGACCGGGACCTGCGGGGCAAGGGGGCGAGACGCACGTTTTTCGTTGATGTACATCGTCGCCCGTTGACCTTCTGCCTCGAGGACGGGCAGGAGAATGACCTGATGCCCACGCACGGGTCGGGCCTCATCTTGACGCTCGATGCCACGATCCAGCAGTTCACGCGGGAGGCGCTGCTGAGCCGGTACAAGGAATACGAGGCGGAAGCGGCCATGGCGATGGTGGCGGATCCGCAGACCGGCGAGATCCTGGCGATGGTCTCTCTGCCGGATTTCGATCCAGCGGAAGCTCGCCGCACGGATCCCCGCTCGTTCACCAACCGGCTTCTGGTCGACCAATTCGAGCCGGGGAGCATCATCAAGCCGGTCACCGCCGCGATCGCCCTCGATATGGAGGTCGTCAATCGGTACGAGACGATCTTCTGCGAGAACGGCCATTACCGCGGCAGGGGCTTCGGGACTATCGGCGAGTACCGTCAGGGCTTCGGCGATCTGACGCTGCGCGAGATCCTGATCCATTCAAGCAATATTGGCATGGCCAAAGTCGGCCAGCGGCTCGGGGCCACGCGACTGTATGAAGGGCTGACGCTCTTCGGGTTCGGCCGGAAGACGGGGATCGAGCTGTCGGGCGAGGCCGAGGGCCTGCTGCGACCGCCGGGCGAGTGGAACGGCTACAGCGTCACGCGCATTCCATTCGGTCAGGAGATCTCCGTTACAGGCCTTCAAATGTTGCGGGCCTTCTGCATGCTCGCCAACGGCGGTCGGGTCGTCCGGCCGTATATCGTAAAGGCCATGGTCACATCCGATGGAGGCGTCGTGGACATGAGGCCGTCGCCCCTTCGCGTTGGCTACATCATCAAACCGGAAGTCGCCAAATGGATCGTCACCGAAGCTCTCGTCTCCGTCGTCAACGACAGTCGAGGCACGGGCAGGAGGGCGAAGCTCGAGAAGTGGCAGGTCTTCGGCAAAACGGGCACCGGCCAGCTTGCCAAGCCCGACGGCCGGGGCTACCAGGAGAAGGCCTATGTGGCCTCCTTCATCGCCGGCGCTCCGGCCGACGACCCCAGGGTCATCGTGCTTGTCTCGATCCGCCGGCCGAACGTGGACCTCAGGAAGGGCTACACCGGCGGCATCGTCGCCTCCCCCGTCGCCGCCGCGATTCTTGAGAAGACACTCACCTACCTGGAGGTCCCGCCGCGGATCACGGGCCAGGAAGCACAGCAGACAGCCGCTTCGCGATGGACAAACCGCTCCGACCCCGAGCCAGGGCCCTCGTGGTAGGTCGCCGACAAGTCTTACGGGACCCATGGGACGTATCATCTCCGGACGCACCGGACCACACGCGCTCAAGGCCGCTCGTCTCACTTTCAGGGGTGGCAGGTGGGCGAAAATCTGGTAAACTGCCGTGTTTTGATCTGCCGGTAAGACGCAGGAGCCGAAGACCAGATGGCCAGAATCATTTACGCGGTGGCGGGTGAGGGCTTCGGGCACGCGAGCCGGGCGCACCTCGTCGGCCAGCGATTTCTGGACGCCGGGCACGATGTGATCTTTGCCACGTCGCACCGCGCGCTGCTTTATCTCCGGGAATACTTCGGCGAGCGGGTGAAGGAAATCTTCGGTCTGACCTTCGACTACAGCAAGGGGTATGTCGATCCGTTCGCGACGGTCTGGAAGAACCTCTCACAAATCACGTATGCCAACAGTTTCAACAAGAGGCTCTTCGATCGGGTCTACAGGCCGTTTCAGCCGGACCTGGTTGTGACCGATTTCGAACCGTTCAGCGGCTGGTGGGCATGGCGCAACCGAGTGCCGTTCATCAGCATCAACAACGAGCACATGCTCATCTTCTCCAAGATGGAGCACAGGCTGCGGCATGTCATTCCTCGCATCCAGGCCAGTGTGGTAACTGGACTCCACTACATCGGAGCGCGGGCCTACGTTGTGACGAGCTTCTTCGAAGCGCCGTTGGCGAGCGACAAGGTTGTTCTGGCGCCGCCAATTGTCCGCCCGATTGTCATGCAACTCAAACCCACCGACGCGGGCCATATCACGATCTACTGGACCACTGGCACGTATGAAGACCGTCTGCGGGATGTGCTTGGGAGATTCCCGGATCAGGAGTTTCATATCTACGGCTTCAACAAGCAGGCCGAATGGAAGAACTGCACGTTCAAGGAGCGTTCGACCGAAGGCTTCCTGACGGACCTGGCGGCTTCCCGCGGCGTGATTGCCTCCGCCGGTTTCTCGCTGATCAGTGAGTGCATGTACCTGAGAAAGAAGATGCTGCTTCTGCCGGTGGGCGGGCAATACGAGCAGCTTATCAACGCGCGATACGTCGAGAAACTTGGTCTCGGCGTCTGGTCGAGGAAGTTGGACGAGCGCATCTTGTCCAGGTTTCTGGAGCAGATCGACGAACCGATATCGCAGGACGACCGCATCCTGTGGCCTGACAACGACAGATTCTTCGAGATCCTGCACGGCACATTGTTAGCGCTCGACAGGTCCTTGAGCATCGCACTGTAGTATTCCTTTCGGGGTCCCATTGATGTCGCGAGGCCGGTACGCGGGGGATTTGATAGGACGATATTGATGCTCTCTATCGCGAGACGGGTATCGCGCTTCTCGTGCCGACGTAGCCGGCTTCGACACATAACTGGATGATTTCGCGGGCCAGCGGGGCGGCGTCACTGGAGCCATGCTGGCCTCCTTCGACGACGACGGCGACCGCGATCTTCGCGCCCTCCGCGTCTTCGGCGAAGCCGGCGAACCAAGCATGTTCCGGGCGCTCGGTGGACCCGGTCTTGCCGTAGACCTTCACATCCTGTCGAGCGAGGCCCGCGGGTCCGAAGTCCTGGTAGGCCGTTCCACCCCGCTCGTTGACCACGGCGCTCATCCCATCATAAATCACCTGTAGGCTGGCGTTTGATATCTGCAAGTCCTCCGCCTCAGCCGGTTCCGGCGCTGGATTCGGCTGTAGGAACAGGCGTGGCGCTTTACGCCGACCGCCGCGGGCCAGCGTGGCGAACGTATCGGCGACCTGCAGCGGCGTGACCCGAAAGTTGCCGTGGCCGATCCCGAACAGCTTCCTGTGCGCCTCCCACAGAGGCGGGATCTGTTCGAGCGATTCGATCCGGGCGCCGGCTGGAATGGGCTTGCTGCCGATCTGGCCCGGCGCCTGCCTGAACTCGGGCGGCTTCCAATCCGCCGAAAAGGGGCCCGGACAGGCCAGAGGGATGCGGTGCCCGTACCCGAACTTGAAGAGCCACTGCTGCAGTAATCGCGGCTCGATCTCGTCGGCCAGGCGCGAAAAATAGATATTACAGCTCCCCTTGATGGCGTTCCGGGCGTGGTTGTCCCAGCTTCCATCGTGGCCCGTCCTGTGCTGCCTGTAGATCCAGCAATCGGGCCAGCCGGCGGGCGCCGGCTCAGCGGGGCAGCTTATGATCCGGTCGGGCGTGATGACGCCCGATTCCAGGCCCGCGATGAGAACCAGTGGCTTGATGACCGATCCAGGGGGATAGAGCCGATAGATCGTACGGTTGATCAACGGCCCGTTTGGGTCGTTCAGTAGCTTGCCGTAGTCGTATCGGGCGCGGTTGAGATCGTAAGTCGGCAGCGATACGAGGGCCAGGATATCCCCCGAGCGGATCTGGATCACCGCCGCCGCCATGTTGGCGTCGTGATAGTCCGGATTGACCTGCGGATCGGCCAAGTGCTCTTCGATTCGCTTCTGCAGGCCGATGTCGAGGGTGACCTGGACATCCCGGCCGAACTGCGTTTCGGTTTGGCGAACGAGCTGGCGGTCGATGTCGTAGACCAGCTCGCCGCGCCGGCCGCGCAGGATCTTCTCGCAGACGTACTCGACGCCATCCTCTCGCCCACATACCTCGCCGGGGAGGTACCTCGCCAGCGGATCGTCCGCGAACAGTCTCGTGTCGCGCTCCTGGGTCGCCGGCCCGACCCAGCCGATGGTCTGTGCGGCGGCAGAGCCGTAGGGGTAATAGCGGTGGCCCGTCGGCAGGATTTCGACGTCATTCATCTCCATGAACTCGAACTGCGCGGTAAAGACATCCTCCTCGGTTTCCAGTTCGACCAGCGGCAGGTCCTTCTCCATTTCCGGGATGTCGTCCACCTGGGCGATCCGCCTGTTTCGTTCGTCAGCGTCGGGGAAGCGGCGTTCGAGTTCGCCTAGCGCCACCGAGGTCGGAATACTGTTGAGCCCGCCATACTTCGCCACCAGGTTCGGATCGACTCCGTCGCGTACCCACCGGATGAAGCTGCGATAGTTCCAGATGGCGTCGTTGAGCCCTCGTATCTTCTCTTCGATCTGCTCGCGATCGAGTCCGAATTGAGAGCATTTGGCGATGATTTGCTCCAGGTCCTGCTGCCTGTCATCCGCCTCCTCACGTACTTCGTACTGAGACGGGTCGGCGTCCTCCGTCTTGGCCTTGGCCAATCTGGCCTCGACGACACGGTCGTCCTTGAAGCAGCTCAGCCGATAGTTGATATAGACCTGAAACTTGGGGATATCGGCGGCCACGATCTCCCCGTTGCGGTCGAGGATCTTGCCTCGCAGGGTCTTGAGCTGTTTGGACTGGGCGCGACGCTCCTTCAGCCTTTCGATCTCGGCCTGGAGCGAGGAATCGGCGAGTAGTTGCATCTGCATGAGCCGCAGCATGCACACGAGCAGCAGCGCGAGGCTTATGCCGATGAATATCTTGATTCTCTTGTCGTACATCCGTGTTCAGAACCTATCCGCAGAGCCGCTCGCCGCATAGGTTGAATAGGACCTATTGATCCGCCGTCTGAGACGAAGCCACTTCTGCTCTGAAGCCCGTGCCCAGGCCACCGAATTGCGCCTCGCCGTTTCAGAGGCGTCTTCCAGTTCTGCGCCGCCGGCCCCTCTTATTCATACGCATCCACCAAGCCATCGGCAAGGACAAAAACGGCCCGAGAATCGCTGAGTACAGCGGCTGCCAGAGGAGCTGCGCGGCCAGGCTCACTTCGGCCGTTTCGGCCCGGAGAAACGTCAACAGGTAACTCAGCCCGGCGGTCAGCAGGCCCACCAGGAAGATCGTGGCGGCCTGATAGATTCCCCTTCGTGTGGAGATGATGCCCTGCAGGTCGGACAGGAGCGTGCCGAACACACCGAAGCTGATGATGCGCGGTCCCATCAGGCCCATGGTCGGGCTGGTCAGGTCCGCGGCGAAACCGATTATGAATGAACTGATGACTGCGTCCGTCGGTTTGCTGCGGACGGCGAAGAACACCAGAAGAATCAACAGCAGGTCCGGCTTGACGTCAGGTCGGATGATGGAAAGCGCACCCATGAGGCTGGTTTGCAGTACGGAGGCGACGAGGACGAGCACCGCAAACCGAAGCCAATGCATTCAATCACTCCCGAGGGACGCACAAATCCATCCGGTCCATCTTTGGCCGCACGCTGCGGTCACTGCGGCAACTGGGCGGATATCACGACTGCAATCTCACTAAGGTTGGCCACATCACAGACGGGCTGGACTTTGATATCCCAGAGCAGCGGGCTATCCGCATCCGGTTTGCACTCGGTCACTCTGGCCGTGATGACAGGGGTGTCGAGCCCCGGCTGTTTCCGGGCGTAGACGGGATCGCCCTTTTTGACCTTGTGTTTCGTCGAGATCAGAGGGATTCTGGCCGTATTGTTGCCCCGGCCCTCCATGAGACCCGACACATTCAGATCGGCGATGGTCACGGCGATCTTGGAGGCCGGGTCGGTGATCAGTCTGACCTTGGCTCCTTTGGGCGAAACGTCGGATATTGTTCCAGTGATGGCATGATCGTCAGGGCTTATGACGAACTGGCCGACGGCCACATCGTCCTGCTGACCCCGATTGATGATGAGTTCGTTGTGCGCCTGGTCCGCCGGGGCGATGATGGTCGCCGGACGCAACGGCACATTCTCCCAGCCGGGCCTGTCACGAAGCTTTGTGAGCCCTTCGATCGTTCGATGAGCCTCCTGAAGCTGTGCCTGCAGGTTGGCGAGTTCGTTTCGGGTCTGGCCGTAGGCGGTGAGCAATGCCTTGTGGTCCTTGCGGCTGATGTCCTGGACTGGCGGGGTGGCTGTTCGGGAGGCCAAGGTCAGGCCTCTACCGGCCGCCAGCGGCCAACGGAATGCCCGCGCATAGGCTAATTGAAGCTGGCCGGTCAGGTCCTTCGGCACGAGAAACAGGAAGATCAGACCCGCCAGCATGCCCCAGGTGAAGAGCATTCCTCTCGACATGTTGGCCCATTTTCGTGTCATAGCTGCCGTTCACACGATCGCATGGAGACCCGGGCCGCGGTCTGCATCGCAGGGGCTGCGGCGCTGCGCGGGTGGTTAGTCGTACCCGCGATCGCTGTGGTCCATCGTGTCCTTCCAGAGCTCCAGGTTCTCCAGATAAACGCTCGTCCCGCGTGCTACGCAACTTAATGGATCCTCGGCCTGGTGCACGCTCAGGCCCGTCGCGTTGGCCAGGATCTGATCCATGCCCCGCAACAGGGAACCCCCGCCGACGATGTAGATGCCGTTGTCGATCAGGTCGGCGGCCAGTTCCGGCTCGGCCCGTTCGAGCGTCGTTGTCACAGCGTCGATGATCGCGGCGACGGGGTCTTTCAGCGCCTCGCGAATCTCCTCGCTGGTGATAACGATCTTTCGGGGCAGGCCGGAGATGGTGTCGCGGCCGGCGATTTCCATCGTCAGTTCCTCTTCCAGCGGGGCCGCTGAGCCGATCTGGATCTTGACCTTCTCCGCCCTGGCTTCGCCGATGAGAAGATTGTACGTTCGCTTGAGATGGCTAATGACCCCCTCGTCCATATCGTCGCCGCCGACGCGAATGGATTCGGAGGTGGCGATATCGGCCAGCGACATGATGGCCACCTCGGTCGTTCCCCCGCCGATATCGACGATCAGCGAGGCCGTCGGCTCGGTGATGGGCAACCCGGCGCCAATGCCCGCCGCCATCGGCTCGTCCACCAAGTAGACTTTTCTCGCACCGGCCCGCTCGGCGCTGTCAATGACGGCCCGCCGCTCGACGGCGGTAATGCCGCTTGGCACGGCGATGACCACGCGAGGCCGGACCAAGCCCCCGCGACCGTGCACTTTCCGAATGAAGTAGCTCAGCATGGCCTCAGTGACTTCGAAGTCGCTGATGACGCCATCCTTGAGCGGGCGAATCGCGCTGATCGAGCCGGGCGTTTTGCCCAGCATCTCCCGCGCGACCAGACCCACGGCCTCGCCGCCATTCAGCACGACATTGGTCCCTTTGCGGACCGCCACCACGGACGGTTCGTTCAGCACGATCCCCCTATCCCGAACGCAAACCAGCGTGCTACAGGTACCGAGATCGATACCCATATCCATACTGAAAAAGCCAAGGATTGAGTCCAACAGCACGGGCGACTCCTTTCTCAGGTTGCCATTGGGTATTCTGACGATCTTGCAGGGGTACCGTCAAGGGGAATTTCACGCCGATATAGCAAAAATCATGCCTACCGGCCTTGATACAGGCGGCGGACGCGAAGCGTGCTTGACGACGTGACAGTTGGAACCACTGCTGGGGATTGGCCGTCGATCCTGGTGCCGCCGGACAGGATTCTACTGCGGCAGGCCGAAAATCGTTCCGTACTGGCTATGACAGGCATAGGTGACGTACACCACGGTGGCCAGAACGACCGCGACCGCGACGGCCAGGATGGCCGTGTACAAGTTGCTCGGAGGGGAAACCTTTCCCCCGCGTGGCTGAGGCATGGGACTCATCGACTAATCACCTCCCGGCGGCAAAGCGGCCGTCCGCAGCGTCGCCGCTTTTGGTTCACAGATTCGTTGCGACGCTGTCACCCACCTGCGGCGGGACCTGGACGAGATCGAGGATGCCGACCGCCGCGTCCGGCGAGACCTCCAGGATCAGAATATTCGCCACGAACCGGTCGCCGCGAATGACATAGAACTTCATGTCCTGTCGGACGCCGGCGGCCGACCCGATCGAGATCTGCGCCAGACGCTTGCTCATATCCACCGCCGTGATCTTGCCGTTCAGCGCGATGGGCTTCGTCTTCGGCGGCACAACCGGCCGGACCGGCCGGACGGCCGTGCTGCCCGGCGGAACCGTCGTCGCAGGCCGCGCGGCAATTCTCCCGTACTGCTGGAGGTACTGGTTCAGCCTCGTCTCGATCTCCTGGTTCTCCTCGGTGACACGCCGATTCTTCTCCTGGAGTTGCGCGATCACCGCCATCTTCTCCATCAGCATCTGGTTGGTCTCGTCGAGCTCCTTCTTGCGGTTGCTCTGGTCGGCCCGCAGACCCTGGACCTCCTGCTGGGCGGTCTCGAACAGTTGCGTCTGCTGCGTGGCCGTGGCGTTGGCGGTCTCGACGGTCGCCGCCATGGCCGCAACCTTCTGCACCAACTGGGCGTTCTCCCGCTTGACGCCATCCAGTTCCGCTTGGAGCTGCTTGACCTGCAGACCGAGATCGTTGATCTGCCCATCGAGCTGCGCCTTCAGCGCCTGTGCCGCCTGTTTCTCGTTCTCGAGATCGAGCACGGCGGCCTCCCGGGTCCGCTTGGCGGCCTGGATTTCACGCTGCAACTGGTCCGCACGCTCCCGCTGATTTTCAGCATTCGCGACGTACGTGACAACGATCCCGCAAAGGAAGATGGCGAAGACGGTCAGTAGAACGATCAGAACCTTGGTAAGCGTACTCAAGACAGGCTCCTTTCACGAATCAGCTCGTTTTGCAGTCCTCAAAAACCCCGTTCTATCGGACCTTGAAATAACACCGGCCGGATCGTTGCCAAAACGCCCGCGATTTCGGCCCAGGGCTCACAAATCCCTACTCAAGTCCCGATAGGACACCTGCATAGCATAATTTTACGCTTCCGCCCCAAAAAGGTCAAGTCATTTTTCCTAAATCACCCAAATAGAATGGCTTGCGGTCCGCCCTGAGTTGGCCTTGCCTTGGCTTTGGGATGGCCGCCGGCCCTGCCGCTTCTTCTCAGATCGATTTCTTGAGAGTTGCCTGTCAACGGACATCAACATCGCGCCACCCCCGGCGCTGTACCCAATGAGCGGGCAGGAAGTCATCGTTGAGGTCGGGGCGACGAGCCCTGTCGCGAGGGAAAGATGCCGGCTCAAGTGCATAAGACAGAACGAATTGGCGGGATCATCCTGAGGATTCTCGGCCTCATTCTGCTGATTGCCACAACTCTGAAAGGCCATCAGCTTCTGGTCGAGCCCGTCGCCAACAACAGTCTCTGGACCTCACGGCCGATTCTGATCCTGCAGGTCGAATGTGAGTTGGCCCTGGGCATTTGGCTGGTCTCCGGCCTGTTTCCGAAGGCGGCCTGGCTCGTTGCTCTTGGCTGCTTTGGCCTCTTTTCGCTGATCACGTTCCTGAAAGGTCTGACCGCGGCGGCCTCCTGCGGCTGCTTCGGCTCGGTCCACGTCAATCCCTGGGTCACCCTGCTGGCGATCGACCTGCCCGCTGTCGTTTCGCTGGGCATGTTCCCTGCCCGTTCGGCCTTCGCCCCCTTGTGGTCATTCCTGCGAAGGCGGGAATCCATTGGCAATCTGCTCGCGGAGTTCGCGAGGCCCTTGCCATCCCTGCCCCGATTCGCCGCCACGGCGGTTCTGGGTTTGGCTGTGCTGGCCGTCACGACCCCGCTGCTGGCGTTCAACAAACCTCCTTCGATCACTTCCACCTACGAGGTCCTGGAGCCGGAAACCTGGGTCGGCAAGAAACTGCCGATTCTGGAGTACATCGACATCGCTGACCAACTGAAGAAGGGCGCGTGGCTCTTGTTGTTCTATCACCACGACTGCCCCGACTGCCGCCGGGCGATTCGGCAATACGAGCAGATGGCCGGCGACCTGGCCGGCAATGAGGACTTCCTCCGCATCGTCCTGATCGAGGTCCCGCCCTACGGCGCCGCGCAACGTCGCAGTCCCGGCTGCGCCTGTGGTCGGCTGGCTGATGTGAAGGAATGGTTTGTGACGACGCCGGCAGTCTTGCTGATCAGTGAGAGCATTACCATAGCAGCCTGGGAAGGCGTGGTGCCGGATTGTGAGAGTGTAATTCACATTATGTCAGATTCAGAGCCTGGCAGAGTATTGCGTATTTCTGGAAAGTGCGAAAGTTCACCATATAACAGTCGAGTGCAGGGAGGTGCAAAATGAGAACGCGAAAGAAACTTATTGGAGTGCTTTGTATTCTGGGCCTGTTCGTGATCGCCGTTGTCGGAGAGTTGTCGGCGGTTTCCTTGGATCTGGGCGAACTTGGGCTGATATCGGGAACCTGTGGTATATGCAATGACTGGGGAGGGTGTACTGATGTGCTGTCGAATGGCCCGATCAAAACGTGGTGTGATGGAGATGCTGGCCCCGTGTGGTGGTGTATAGATCATGAGGAGGGTTTTACCACGTGTGGATACTGCGAGGAATCGGAGCCTGGGGCATGTGGAACAGTCTGGGTCCAGTGGCCGGGAGAGAAACCTGAGAAGGCAGGCGACTGCGACGCATGTATTACCCCGGATCACACCTGGGATTGCCCTGGTGCGTAGCAAGCGTAAACCTCTTATGGACTTTCGCACTTTGTTATGGTTCTGGTTGATATGTCATGCTTCCTGCATCACCAGCGCGAAGGGTCTCTCAAGAAAAAAAACGAAAATCGCCTTGAATCCGATAGAACGATTGTGTAAAATAACACCGCAAGTGGAGCTGAAGGCTGTGACGGGAGTTACTCAGGATGCGCAGCATACGCCAGTCCAAGACTGGAGAACGATGCATCGCGAGAGAACGGGTCTTTTCATGGCGACCCGAGGAGGGAGGAGAAAGATGTGGGTACATTTCGCCGGTGGCGTAGCGTCTTCGCCAAGCATGATTCTGAGTTTGGTCTTTCTGACGGCCTCGTTTGCTCGTGGAGTTGAATCAGGCATCAGCAGAGCGGGTAAACGCCCGATGGATGAAGTAGTTGCTTGCGTGAGGGCCAACGAAGGGAAGTTGGCCTTGATCAAGATGGAATTCTGTGCGGATTTCACATCTGAAGGAGACCTTCCTGACTACAGTTATTTGCCTCGCGTTAGCTCTCGCGAACAGCCCGAGGTGCACCACGAAGAGACTGAGTGGGCTCAGGACGGTATTCGTCAGCGTTTTGTTCGTAGGATATTCAGTGAGCACGGATTAGGATATGGTGCGATCTGCGTTGTAGACGGTGAGGTCCGCAAGGGCGGGGATTGGCCCAAACTAAAGCGGGGCACTATCAAAGACGTATCCCAATACGATAGATGGATGGCCAACTTTGCCTCTCTTCTGTTCTACCGGCCGTTCTATCGGCCAGAGGATGGCGCCCGCCTGCTTAGCGAGATACTGGCCACAGCGGAAGTTACCTCTGATGTTGTCGTACAGAAGCTCCACGACAGGGCTGTATTCGTCGTAGACATCAAGGGCGAGACTTCTCCTTGGACGAGACTATACATCGACGCAGAGAGAGGCCTGCTGCTTCGATCGGATTCGTTTTTGGGGCACCCGGACAGCCAGCAGGCGAAACTCCATGTACGTACGGAATTGACGAAGGTGCATCAGACCGAGAATGGGGGGTGGGTGCCGATCGAAGGGCGACGTACGTTTCATGGTGACGGCTACAAGAAGTTTATCGACGTACGCGTGGATGTCAACTCTATATCCGTGAATCGGGCGGATATCCCTGACTCTTTGTTCCAGCTCGATTTTCCCGAGCATACGATCGTATTCAATTATATTCTCGGTATCGAGGCGCAGATAAGGGCGCAGCACATCGCGGATGACGTTCTCAGCGATCTCAATGAGATAACAGAGGAGACAGGGCAAGACAACGACGATGCTCCCCAAGGCAACATCGACGACGGCAATGACGACGCCGGTGAGGTCGAACCCAGCGACGATAGTCAAGAAGAAAGTCGCGCGGAATCCAGTGAGGGTGCAGATGAGGCTGGCTCAAGCGGCGATTTGGTCTGGGCCTGGGGGATGAGACATTTGGGTCTTTTTCTCGTGGTGGCAGGAGTGAGCGTATTTGTTCTGGTGCTACGAAGAGGATTTAGAGCGCAATAGAAGACCCTTTGTGAACGTATCCAGATATGACGCGGCCGATGGATCATCCGCCGCGGCAGAAACAGCCCTGTGTTGCGCGTTCCTTGGATCGCATATTCTGTGCCAGCCGTCTTGCCCGAGGTTCTCTCCGGGAAGAAGTTGGTCATGTGAGGCAGACGAAAAGAGGATGTCATGCACCCGCATAGTGACACTCGATGCACCGTTGCGTTAAGCCTCTTATGTCTGATACTGTTCAACTGTGCCAAGGCCAGTGAGAAGGGGCCGAATAGAGGGGATACTTGTGGCCCTCTTGCTTTGAAGACCTGTTTGATGTTGCTCGGCCATGCGGTGGAAGCAAGTGTGTGCGCCGATCTAGCCGGTGCCGATGCGGCAGGCAGCACTACAATGGCAGGATTGGCAAAGGCTTCGAGGCAGTTGGGCCGGAAGGTATTGGGCGTACGTCTCGCACCCAGAGAACTAGCCACGTTGAATCGTCCCGCGATCCTGCACACATCCTATCCTGACGCTAAAGAGCATTTCTGTGTGTTTGCCTGCTACCGAGACGGCAGATTCGAATTGATTGACCCAACCAGCAGTCCGGCAAGGGAGATATTGTCTGAGAAGCAGTTGGGCCTCATATGGGACGGCACGTGCATCGTGTTTGCCCAACGCCCATTGCTGGACAGGATTACGGTGGTCCTATTGCGCTTTGGAAAGTACTTGGTCCTCTTGTCCGGATTGGCGCTGGGCGGCTCTGTTGCGGCAATCAGCACGAAGAGCCGCAACATCGGGAAGATAGCTCTGATAAGCGCACCACTCTTGATCGTAGTTGGAGTGGGAGTCGCGGTAGGATTTGGTGATATGTGGCCAGCAACATCGAAAGAGTCTTTGGTTCTCGGCATGGATGTCCTGGACGTTGGCGATGTTTCTGTCGGTGCGCCCGTTGTGCGTGACACCTGGCTTGCAAATGTGGGGCGGGACGCCATCAAGATCGATGACAGCAAGACGAAGGGTTCCTGTGCGTGTCTGAGGGTAACAACGAGTGATAAGGACTTGGCACCAGGCGGGAAGAGTATCCTGAAGCTGCGCATGGCTCCAAAGAGGCAGTTGGGACGGTTTGCACACAAGGCCTATGTGGCAACGCACGATCGGCAAAGACCGCAGACTCTAATTGTCAGGGGGAATGCCGTTGGGCCCGGCGTCACGTTTCCGCCACGCCTCTATTTTGGGCGCGTCTATCCGGGAGAGACGATTAATCGGACGTTTGCCTACATACCGAGATACGCCGACTGTGAGGTACTCCATGTTGAAGGTAGCTCTGGAGCAGTCAAATGTATCGTATTGGAAAAAGAGCGCAGGGTTGTCAGAATAGGTGTGTTTGTCAAAGCGCCCGACGGCGGGCGGTTCACGGGCAGCATTCGACTTGCAGTGAAGGATCTGGAGGATACAGAGATCGAAGTGCCCTTTGAAGGAGTGGTTGTTCAAAGGCTCTGAGCGGAATCTGCCAATGGCTGCATCAGCAGGGTAGTCATTTCGTCCGGCGGCGGAGTGTGGCTTTGGCGGCGGCTAAGCGGACTTTTTTCGACGGGTCCTGGAGCAGGGGGGGCAGGTACCTCATGAGTTTTTCGGTGCCGATCTCGCCGATGGCCAGAGCGGCCAGCAACTTGATGCGTTCCTGGCCCTGGGCGTCTGTGACTTTCATCAGGTTCTTCTCGAGGACTTCGAGGACCTCCTCCTCGCCGATCGGATCGCCGAGCTTGCCAAGCTGTTCGGCGGCGGCCAGGCGGACCTCCGGCACCGGGTCGTCGAGCATGGTAATCAGGGCGTTCCTGGCCTGCTCGGTGGCGAGGGCGCCCATGGCCCGGATGCCGATGACGCGGTCGTCGGCGTAGGCGCTGATCAGGCGGGTCCAGAGCTTCGGGTAGATGCGGTGGTCGTGCAGCATTGCGATGGATTCGGCCGCCTGCAGGATGACCTTGTCGCCGGAATCCTCGCGCTGCAGGGTCCAGTAAAGGAAGCGAAGTCCTTCCTGTCGGCCGCTTTTGCCCAACAGCAGGGCGGCGTTGGCTCGCACCGTCTGGTCTGTGCTGACCACCGCGTTGGAGATGACCTTGAAGTACTCCGGCCGGCCGAACTTCATCGTCGCGTAGGCGGCCGCGATCTTGATGTTGGGATTCGGGTCTTCAAGGAGACGCGCGACGTCGTTTCTTGCAGGACCATAATCGAGGTCTCCGACGGCCAGAATCGCGAGGAACCTGACGGGGACCGCCTCATCGGACAGGAGTTTGTGCACCCTCGGCATGAGCAGGGCTTGGCCGGTCGTCGCCACGACCTCGACGGCGTTCGCCCGGATCTGAGGGGCCGGGTCCGTGAGCGCATCGAGCACGGTCTGCCGGGCCGGGCCGGACAGGTCCCCGCCGGCGAACACGGGCGGCGGGGCGGTGGATGCCATCTTCGGCTGGGACGTCTGCTCGCAGCCAAAGACCAGCAGCATCGCGAAACTGAGAGCCGTCGTTTTGACGTTCCGGTCGATACGAACCATCACAACACCCTTAGTTATGTCTCGGACGGTCCTTCGTGTTCTCTCGTTTGCGCCGGCGGACCAGCCGGATCGCAAGGGGCCATGCGACGGCGACGGCCGCAGCGATTGCACAGCCGTTGGCCAACCATTCGCCGTGCCGACTGTAGAAGGTCACCCGTTTGTCTATCGGCAATCGGTCGAGGGACCATCCAGTCATGGCGGTCCGGTCCATCGCTTCGGTGGGGAATTGGTCGCTGGCGGCCAGATAGCCGTCGCGTATGCGGCCGGTCGATTCGATCAGGCAACTGATGCCCGTATTGACGCTGCGGATGACGGCCAGGCGGTTTTCCACGGCCCGAAACGCGCAGATCGCCGCGTGCTGCGGCAACTCGCTGCTGGGAATCACTCGCGGCGGGTCCTGGGGAAACCGGACGAACCAGCCGTCATTGCTGATATTGACCAGCCAGTCGATGCGTTTGCGGTCCTGTTCGTCCAGCACGAAATTCCGCGCGACGTACGGGATCGTGTCCTCGTAACAGATGATGACGGCAAAGTGATAGGGCGAGGCCCCTTCAACGGGGGCGTTCGGTTCGCTGGCGGGCGGGGCCATCTCAAAGACGGTGTATCGCTTGCCGTGTTCGAGGGAGTAGTCGGGATTGTAGCCTTCCGGGAAGAACTTCTTGAGCTGCTCGAAGAGCCAGGGACACCACTTCTTGAAGGGGATGTACTCGCCGAAGAGGACGAGGTGGATCTTGTCGTATCGCCCCGGGTCGCGCGTCCCGTCGGGGCGGTAGAAATAGGCGGAGTTGTAGCTTCCGAGGTAGCGTTTGCCGTAGGGGTCTGTCAGGATCTGCGCCCCGTAGGCACCGACGAGCAGATGGGCCGTCTCCCTGGCGTGTTCGCACAAGGCTTGGTGAAAGGCCTTGTCCTCATCGAGGTCGCCTTCGAGGAGCGGCCACAGCCCCGGATCCAGCAGGCCCTGGACCATGGTCTCGGGCCAGACGATCAACTCGGCCCCGGCCTTCGCGGCGGCTTGGCTCTTTTCCATCAACTCTTCGAAGAGCTGCCCGCTGACGCTGAAACTCCGCTTGACCGACTGGGGCACGTTCGATTGCAGCGAGCCGACGAGCGGCCCTTCCGTCACGCATATCTCCGCCTGCCGGAGTCGCCACTGGCCGTAGAAGAGGGCGGCCGCGACGACAAGAACGGTTGCCACGACGCCAATCGCCGCGATCCGGGCGGAAGGTTTCCGTGGGCTGTCGAAGGGCAGCCGGTCTGCCGAGTGGCCCGCGAATAGAATGAGATCGGCCAGCAGGCCAGTGACCATGGCGACGACGAAGGAAACACCCGCCGCACCGAAGAGATCGGCCACTTGGATCACGGCGAGGTTTGCGTACTGGCTGTGTCCGAGGAACCGCCAGAAGAACCCGCCCAGCGGGAAGCCCTGCAGGCGTTCGACGCCGGCCACGAGGATCGGCAGGGCGATGAACAGCGGCAGGCCCCTGGCCCGGCTGAAGCGTACGCCCACGGCCAGCAGCAGCCAATACAGCGACATGTAGAGGCCCAGTGCGAACCAGCCGATGATTGTGATGGGCACGATCCAGTAGAGGTTCCCCAGCCAATAGAGGTATCCGACCGCGAGGACCGCCAGGGCCAGACTGCGAAACCGAATCTGCGGCGAACACGCCAGCGCGAACGGCACATACGCCACCCACGCAAAGAACCACCAATCGATCGGCGCTTGAATGACCGTCAGCAGCAGACCGCTGACAACGAAGAGCAGTGCGGCCATAAGCAGAGTTTTTCTATTGTTCAAGGAACGACGCTCCCATTGGAACTCCGCTTGTCTTGTCAAAGGGACTGAGCTTGCCGCCTTTGTCGAGTTGTTCGAGTCGTTGGTGCACCTCTTCGGGCGTGTAGAGCTGTGTTTTCTGCAGGCGATTGTTGAGTTTTCTTGTGAACAGGGACAGGAGCATCGGATTCGAGCAGAGCTGTCGCAGTGAGATCTTGTTCTCGCTGTAGAGCCATCTCAACTCGGCGTCGGCATGTTCCGGCCAATCCGGCAGACCCTCGCCCTCGACTGGCAATCCCTCGGACCCCGCAATGCGATCTTTCGCCGCTTCCGCGTATGTTCCGGAGATATCGATACTCGTATATCTGCGGTTCAGCTTGTGTGCGACGACGGCGGTTGTCCCCGAGCCGCAGAAAGGATCGAGCACCCAGTCGCCCTCATTGGAGCTTACGCGGATGATCCGCGACAGCAGGCTCTCCGGCATCTGGCACGGAAAGCCCGTGCGCTCGCGGAACGTGCCGCAGATGCGAGGGTACTCGTTCCAGACGTCGTCCGGCATCTTGCCCGCGGGGTTGGCCCGCTTATCGCGATATTTCTTCTGGCGATCTGAAATAACGCGCACTACATCGTCGTTGAATATGAAATCCTTGCGGTCCTTTACGAAGTAGAGAATATGCGTGTGCGCACGGGCGAACTTGCTCTTCGTCTGCTGGCCGAAGGAGTAGTGCCAGATGATCCAGTTGCGCAGGGTAAGCTCGAACTCATTTTCCGCCATGAGCTTGATCTGGGCGGCATATTCGTCGCCTATGGCGATGTAGAACGACCCGTGCGGCTGGAGCACGCGGACGCATGCCCCGATCCAGTCCCGCGTCCAGGCGAGATACTTCTCGCTCTTCTTGCGGTCATGGTACTGGTCATACTTGTAGCCGATATTGAACGGCGGATCGGCAAAGATCAAATCCGCGAACGGTTCCGCCTTGCCCCGTAGGATTTCAACGCAATCGCCACAGAGGATCTGATTCATCAAGTCTTTCATGGCCGCCATTCTATAGCCCTACGTGCGTTTGGCAAGCTGCAATCTGCGGCGGCAGTCACACCAATCCAGCAGAAGAACTGCGATGCAAAGGTCGCTCTTGCTTGTCGATAAGGGCTGCGACGCGTATGATGCGGAGGTGACACAATTACATCAGTGAATGCCGTGGGGACTCTGGATGGGTGAGGCTGACACATGTTCGGACGGGGGATTTCGGCTGGAGCGGCTGGCGAACGGGTGGCTGGTTGGTCGGTTTGCGGCGCTGGAGGCTATCGCTATCACTCATATTGTGACGACGCGGCAAGGGCCGGATGTCCAACACGTCCGGCATGATACGGCCGCAGCCAGCCGGGAGATCGCAGCAGTCCTGGGCCTGGAGGATGTGGCGTTCCTCGAACAGGTGCACGGCGGTGATGTGCTTGTGTGCGAGCAAGGCGGCTGCGCCGGATTCGCCGATGGACTCGTGACCACCGAGCGGGGCGTGGCGCTGCTCGGCAAGAGCGGCGACTGCCCCATCGTGCTGATCGCCGACCGGCGACGGTGTGCCGTGGGGTTCGCGCATGCCTCCTGGCGGGCGACCGTGGCAGGCATTGTCCCGGCCGTCGTCCGGCGGATGGTCGAGCTTGGCTGCCAGCCGGACGAGTTGGTGGCGTGCGTCTGTCCTTCGGCGGGGCCGTGCTGCTACGAAGTCGGCGATGAAGTCCGCGACGCCGCCGTCCACGGGATTGGCCCCCATGCTGCGGGCTTTTTTCGCCCCGTCGTTCCCGGCAGGGACCACTTCGATCTCTGGCACGCCAATGCGGACGGTCTGACGCGTGTGGGCGTCGCACCCCAATCCATCCACGTCGCCGGCGTGTGCACGCTCTGCCGCAACGATCTGTTCCCCAGCCACCGGCGCGAAGGAGAGGCCGCCGGTCGTTTCGCCGCCGTCATCGGTATGCTCACAACATATGATCCCGCATTGCGTCGGCCATGAAGCCTCGCGTGGGCGGCCGGTACGATGACACCCCGCCTGGAAAAAGTCCGAAAAATCGTGGAACTTTTCGCCGCGAAGCCCGTCCCAATGAATGATAGGTTGCAGGATGAATGATAGGCTGCAAGCGGATCCGTTGCTCGATCATCCAAGCGGAGTGTGAGTATTGAGAAACAACACTTCAAGAAGGGAGGAACAGCATGTGGAAGTCCATTGATCGTAAGAGTCTTGTGATTGGCGGCTTGCTGGTTCTGTTGGTCCTGAGTGCTATGGGAGCGGTGCCCTGGTGGCCGGACGACACGTTCGGTCGCTTCGCGATTGAAACGAACACGGGGTATGCCTTCGTCTTGGATTCGGCGACCGGGCAGGTCTGGTCGTTGTATGCGCCAGGACCCTCACCCTATAGCGCGGGAGGAATGGCGGCTTGGCCGCACGATCCTCAAGGATTCTTTGCTCCCAAGCTGGAGTCGTTGATAGTTGACCCCAACAGCCCGATCGAGTAGGAGTCAGATTGACGCGGTGAAGTGGGCGGTTAAGGTCTCGTAGAGCCGGCCGGGAAAGGCGGCTTCGATCTCTTCCAGGCTGCGGAGGCCGAAGATGACGGCGATGGCGAGCGGGTCCACGCGATACGCCGTGTGCCCCTCGTAGAAGCCGTAGCGCATGACGTAGTAGGGCTCCATCTCCCCGGTCAGGATGTGCGACAATTTCTTGACGAGCTCGGTTATCTGCTCTTCACTCAGGTTCGGGTACTTCTCGCGCAGGAATGTCTTCTCGGATTCGTCCATTTCGCGGAAGAAGTTGATATCGAAGGCCCCGATGATCTCATCGTTGAAGATGGATCCTTGAAAGCCGCGCGTCGGGTGCACTTCGCCGAAGCGGACCTTCCTGCCGTTGTACAGGACGTGCCGCACGTTGTCCCAGTTGCGACCGATGCGCCCCAGCTCGTACTCCTGGAGAATCAGGTTCCAGATGTGGAACAGCGGCTTGGCCATCTCCGGATGGGTCAGCCCGAGCTGTGCGACGAGACGGTTGTCGCCTCTCAGGACGGAGATGATATCCTCGTCGGCGGCCATGAAACCCGCTCCGGAAGCATTCGCGGGCCGGCCGAGTTCCGTGATTACCTCGAGGAGCTTGCCGGTGATGCGCTCGGCCCCATCCAATTCCTCCTCCGCGTGCAGACCCGTGCGGGCCAGGGTGGGGAAATCATTGGCATCGACATCGAGCTGCCGGCCCTTGCCGATTTTCCTGCGTCCGTAGGCCAGGTTGGGCGAGATGTTCTCGACCGTGACGGGTACGACGCCGTACCGGCCGTCCTTCATCAAGGCCACGACGACCACCGTCCCGTCCGGCAGCTTTGCGGGGGAGGCCAGACTGGGCGGCTCGGCCGTCGTTTCAGGATACAGGGCCGGGCTCACGTACTGGCTGGCAGATGGAAGGTCCGCACCGGGCCGCACCAGGGCCCGAGCGGACGATGGGCCAATCAGACCCAGCGACAGAGAAACCGACAAGACAGCGATCCGACGCGATTGACTCGACATTTCTACGCTCCTTTCCGCTGGACATCGTTCGATATCGCCCGGTGCGGGCTGATTCACAGTATCTACGACGAGGGAACGACGTGGACGGTTGACAGGGGCGGGAGGAAAATGGAGGGTGCCGTATTGATCCCGTCTTGGATGCGTATGAGGTCTCGTGTGCTGAAACCTCGTGGAATTCCACAATACTCCTGCAATAGAATGCTGCGGGGCGCGACCGATACGATATGTGCCACCGCACCCGGACTGCGCCCTTGCACACAGGCCGGCTTGCGCGGTAGCATCGTTCGTCATGAGAAATAAGAACGCCAGTAGGAGATGGAGAACCATGAGATCGACGCAATTCGCTACGCGGACCGTTGTTCTTGCAGCCTTGCTGCTGTCTGTCGGCGGCTGTTCCATTGACGGGTGGTATCCGCAAATCAAGTTCAAAAGGACGGTTGAACTTCAGCACCCGATGCAGCCGGGCACAACATTGGCTGTTTCGACGGCCAGCGGCTCCATCGACGCTGCCGGACAGGAGACGGGCCACGCGCAGGTGGTGGCCACGATCATCGCCCGGGCCGGGAGCGAGGAGGAGGCCCAGGAACTGGCCGAAGCGGTCGAGATCGGCTTTGAGGAGACGGCCGAGCGGCTGGAAATCAAGGCCGACAGGCCCAGGACAGACCGAAACCGGTCCATCAGCATCAGCTACGAGATTACTCTGCCCCGCCAGAGCCATGTCGAGTGCAACAATGCCTCCGGCTCCATCCACGTGATGGGCCTGGACGGCAACGTCAAAGCACACGCCGCCAGCGGGTCCGTTAAGGCCGCCCGTGTCGAGGGCTCCGTCCGCCTCGACTCGTCGAGTGGTTCCGTTCGCTGCGAGCAGGTCGAGGGCGGAGACATCCGTCTGGCCAGTGCCAGCGGGAGCGTTCGGTTGTCGAAAGCATCGAACGCCGGTGCCTGCGACCTTCATTCATCGTCCGGCTCGGCGACAGCCACCAACGTTCAGGCCGACTCGATCAAGGCAGGCTCGGCCAGCGGGTCCGTGACGCTCACCGATGCACAGGCCGAGGCGATTGATCTCCATGCCAGCAGCGGTCGCGTGAAGGCCGAAGGCATCACCTGCTCGCGTCTGGCGGCGGAGTCCGTTAGCGGGAACGTTTCGGTGGCGTTTGCCCCGTCGGCCCCGAGCGACGTCGTGGTCGATGTGGGCGCCACCTCCGGCAGTGTGACGCTCGTGGTCCCGCCGGGCTTCGCCGGCCAGGTCGACTTGTCGGCCATCAGCGGCTCCGTGAACGTCGACTTGCCCATCACCGTCCAGGGCCGGATCGACAAGCGGCACGTCCGCGGTTCCATCGGCGAAGGTTCCGGCCGTCTCACTGCCCGCACTGCCAGTGGCTCCATCCGCATCAGGTAGCGAAACCAGTCGGGCAAGCTCCAGCTACAGGCACCGTCGGACAGGGAAAAGGCAAGTTGCGACTGAAGACCCAGGATGCCTGCATCTGGGTGTACTCCTTTGATTCTTCACGTGAGAACTGACCGATCCGGGGCGATGGCGCCACGCAGCCGATTCCTGCGAAACGCTGACGGCACGGGATGCTCAATCGACGTTTGGCTTGATGACTTGCTGAGCGGTGAAGATTTCGCCGGTGAGATAATCGGCAAATGTGACTTTGACGGTGAGCGGCTGGGCCCTCACTTCGGCGGTCAGGGCGGCATTGAAGACCAAGCGGTAGCTGGCTGCGACGAGCGTATCAAACCAGAGCTTTTGCAGTTCGGCCGGTTGGACCTGCCACTCGTCGAGCAGGGCTTGGTCGGTCGGCTTATTGAGGTCCCAGAGTTGGACGTGCACGGTCCCGGCGGCCTTGATGATATCACCGGTCTGGTCGATAGGCTTGACATAGACAACCAGCGCCTCGCGCACGCCGTCCTCGTCTTTGTCGTAGAAGTTGGTCAGTCCGGTGATCTTCACGGATTTTAGCGCGTAGAAGTTCTCGCGTTTCTCTTCCGGCAGCGCGGACAGGGCCCTGACCTGCGCCTTGAGCTGCTCGGTCCGCATGCGGCACTGTTCGAGCTGTTCGACCAATTCAGCCTTCTTTCGCTCCAGGTCCCGAGCTTTCATCTCAAGCGGGTGCATCCGTTCGCTGCCGGCGTCACAGCCCGAAAGCAATCCTGCCGCCATCAAGAGGAACGCGAATCCCGCGTATCTGGTATTTCGCTGTTCGCATTCCGGAGAGGTTCGGCGCGGTCTCCGCCGAGTGCGAGATATCAGATGCCACATGCGAGATATGACATACGACGTGCAGGATGCGGGATGCGACATGTGAGATACGATCCTTCCTATTGCTCGTCTTCGCTTTTTCCTTCGCCCCGGACGATCTCGGGGGCCTTCTGCAGGATCCTGTCGGCCAGGCCGTAATTCACCGATTCCTCGGCGCTGAGCCAGAGATTGCGGTCGGTGTCCTTCTCGATCTTCGCGGCGTCCTGGCCTGTGTGGTGGGCGAGGATGTGATGGAGCCGCTCGCGAAGCCGGAGGATCTCGCGAGCCTCGATCTCGAGGTCCGTGGCGGGGCCTTCGAGGATGCCCATCACGTGCGGCTGGTGCAGCAGGATCCGGCTGTTGCTCAGCAGGAACCGCTTATCGGCAGCCCCGCCGGCCAACAGGACCGCACCCATACTGGCGGCCTGCCCGATGCAGTACGTGGCGACGTCGCACCGCACGAACTGCATCGTGTCGTAAATCGCCAGGCCGGCCGTGATGACGCCGCCCGGTGAGTTGATGTAGAAGTGGATATCACTCTTGCTGTCCTCGTTGCTCAGGAAGAGCATCTGGGCAATGATCAGATTGGCGACGCTGTCGTTCACCTGGCCACCGAGGAAGATGATGCGATCCTTCAGCAGCCGGGAGTAGATGTCATACGCACGCTCGCCCCGACCGGTTTTTTCGATGATGATGGGTACCAGGGTCTCGTTTGAACTCATTTTAGCTTCCTTGTTATGGGATTCGTCTGCGCTCCGTCTCTTGTACGAAGCCTTCGCATCGCGCGGGAGACTACGCGCCTTCGCCCTTGCTCTCTTCGGACTTCTGCTCAGCCTGCGTTTCTTTCTTCGTCTTCTCGGCCTCTTTCTTTTCGTCTTCGTGGAGCACTTCGTCGATCAGGCCGTACTCTTTCGCCTCCTCGGCGCTCATGTAGCGGTCTCGCTCGGTCTCTGCAACGATCTTCTCGATCGGCTGACCACTGTGCTTCGCGAGGATGCTGTTGATCGTCTGCTTGGCCCGAAGGATCTCCTCCGCCTGGATCTTGATGTCGGCGGCCTGTCCGGTCACGCCGCCCCACGGCTGGTGCAGCATGATCTTGGCATGGGGCAGCGCGAACCGGCTGCCCTTCGTGCCCGCCGCGAGAATGATGGCCCCGCCGGACTGCGCCCGGCCGATGCAGTACGTTGCGATCGGCGAGCCCACGAAACGCATCGTGTCGTAGATCGCCATGGTGTCATCCACCGTGCCGCCCGGCGAATTGATGTACAGGCTGATCTCCCGGCCGCGCTTGGCGTTGTCCAAGTACAGCATCTTCATGATCACCTCGGCGGCCCGGGCGTAATTGATGTCGCCGATGAGAAAGACGATGCGGTTCTCCAGCAGCATGTCGTCCAGGCTCATCTGGCGATAGCGATGATACTGCGTGTACTCGTTGAAGATATCCGGTGTTCCGCGCTTCAAGACGTCGTTGATGGGCATCGAATTATCCTTTACTGACTCTGCTCCTTGGCCTTGCTTTGCTTCGGTTTGGCCTCGGATTTCTTCTTTGCTTTCTTCTTGCTCTTTGCGGGTTTTTCTTCGGCCTCCTGCTCGGTAATGTTCGCCGATTCGAGGAGTTTGTTGATGCACTTGCTCTGACGGACGTCCAGTCGGAACTGTGCGAGCGAGCCGTCGCGTTCCATCTGCTCCTTGAGCTTCTCGGGCCGCTGGCCGCGCTGTATGGCGACCTGGGCGATGTGGCCGTTGATCTCTTCGTCGCTCACGTCCATATCGAGCTTGTCGGCGACCTTGTCCATGATGAAAAAGGTCTTGAGCTGCTGCTTGGCCTCTTCCTCGCTGCCGGCCTTGAGCTGCTCCATCTGCTCCTCGATCTGCTGGCGGCTCAGTCCTCGCGACAGCAGGCTCATGTACTGCCGTTGCAGGACATTGCCGGCCTGGCGGGCGACGATATCCATCGGCAGTTCGAAGTCCGTGTTGTCGAGCAGGTGCTGATAGACCTGGTCGCTCATATCGCTTCGGACCTGGGTCTCGATGCGTGCCTGCAGATTGTCTCGGATCCGGTCTCGCAGCTCGTCCACACTCGCCACACTGTATCGCTGCAAGAAGTGCTCATTGATTTCGGCGGGCTTGAGACGCTTGATATCCTTGATGTCGATCTCGACCCCCACCTTGCGGCCCTGGAACTCCTCACGGAAGTAGGTCTGCGGGACCTCAGCGGTGGCGGTCTTTTTCTCGCCGGCCTTGGCGCCGACAAGCAGCTCGTCGAGCTTCTCGACGGGGATCGGCCCGACGAACCCGTTCGGCCGAACGTAGACTTCGATATTATCGAGCTTCGTCTCCCCCTCGGGGATCTTCGTCTGCCCGGCTTCCTCTTCGGCCTTGCCCTCGGCCACGGCGGCTTGCTGCGTCTTCTCTTCTTCCGTCAATTCGACGTCCAGCCGGACATCCGCGATGATCTGGTCGTCCTGCTCGATCTTGCCCTGTTCTTTCGGCGTCCATGTGCCGGACCATCGCTGGAGCTGCTCGATCTCCCGGTCGATCTGCTCGTCGGTCACTTCGAGCTTCGGTCGCGTTACGCCAATACCTTCCAGCGCAGGTAGCTCGAACTCCGGCCGGACCTCCACCTCGAAATCGAACTTCATCGGCCCCGTTTCCGGCAGGTCAATGTGCTCATAGTCGATATCCGGGTCCGTCAGGACGTCCAGTTCCTTGCCCTTGATCGCCGCCTCGCTCGCCTCGGCCAGCAGCTTGAGCTTGACGCTCTCGCTGGTCTCCTTGCCGAAACGCTTCTCCAGCAGCCGGCGGGGTGCCCGGCCCTTGCGAAAGCCCGGCAGCACCGCCTCCCGCCGCAGTTCCCGGTACTGCTCGTCAGCCATATCCTTGATCGTCTCCTCCGGGACCTCAATCGTTACCTTCTTCTTGCAGGGCCCGGCGTCCTCGACGACCACCGTGTTCTTTGCCGTCCTCGGCTGTTCGCCTTCCTGCGTGCCTTCCTCCTGCTCGGAGGACGATGTTTGCTGTTTGTCTTCCGCCATTGCGGCGCTCCCAAAAGCTAATGAACTGGTTTCCTGCCCAAAAACAAAAAAATGGCATCAGGGGAGAACCTATCCCCTTAGCCAGGTGAACGTTTCCGACCCTACGGCGACCGCCGCGGGGCTTCCACGTACCGACGACCAACGCCAAACTACCACCTAGCCGGTAACTCGCCGATACTATAAGGGTTCTGCAACGCCGAGGTGCGTTTGAAGATCCCCGTCCTTAGGACAACTCCTAACAGCGGGCGATGAGATTTGAACTCACGACATTCACGTTGGCAACGTGACGCTCTACCACTGAGCTACGCCCGCGAATCTACACGCAGAGTATATACACCCTCCAAATGCCCTGCAACTCCTTTTTTGGCAAAATTTGGAGCCGCGGGTCCGCCCCGGCAGGCTTTCCCACAAGGCAGCATGGTGGTGCAACGACTTCCTGCATGGAGGCATGAACCTCCCGCGTCGGCAGGACAGTGTGTACGAATTGGCGGATACCCCCTGGTGCCGGGAAGACGAGAACGACGGCATTCACGGGTAGTCTCGTCAGCGGGAATGCGAGAGCCTTAACCCATGGGGGCAGAGGAACGGCGCAAGAAACCGCCGTCAGCGATGTTCCCCGGCAGTCACCCGGCTCTCAGGTGCGCGTCCGGGTGCCGTGCAAGTCGAACACGCGTCGCAACGAGCCCACGATCCCGACTCCGAAACCGGCCAGTAGCAGCGCCGCCGGCGCGGGAACGGGGATGACTCCGGTGAAGTTCAGCGCATCGTTGCCACAGTGTTGCGTGATGTGAAGGCCTATCACGCCTCCCTCCTCCTGTAGTTGCAGGAACACGGCCTCCGGCAGGATCGTACGCGCGAAGCCGATCTCGACCACGGTTGTGTTGTCGTCCAATTGGCCCATGTACGTCTGTCCGGCCTCGTCATTATGGTTTGTCAGGACGGCAAGCGTCGCCGAGCCCAGCACGCTACCACCGCTGGCCCTGTACGGATGGTTCTGCGGATTATAGCAGTTGGACCACGTAGGATTCGCCAGGACGCTGGTCGTAGTGACGCCGTCCGTGGTTGTAGCAGACCCGATCAGGACGGCATACTCCAGGCCCGATGCAATACCCTTGGAGCCAACAGCGAAATCGCCATCCAAGTCGAATCCAAGATCACCCCATTCGCCATTGATGGGATAGGAGCCCACAATGCCGAAGTAGAAGTTGTCAGCATCGAAGTCGAAGTACATCGCTTCGAAATCATACAACTCGCTATAGAACGAGGCGCCGTAGGTGTTGGTATCGTCGGCTTCCATGAAGCTGGCCGTGGGGCTGTCGGGCACCCAGTCGGAGTGCGGCGTAACGCCCCAGTCGGACAGGTTGCCGTCAATCACGTAGGCTCCCTGGCTCGCCGAGGCAAGTGCAAGGGCCAAAACGACCGCTGCGAAGACCAATCTGCTTTTCATCTTGTCCTCCTCTGATAAATTCACCGCGATTATTCCGGCTCCTCCATTAGCACAGGGCTTCTCTGCCTGGATGCGTTGTGCTTCACGGCACGCGCGTCTTCGGCAATGTGACACGAAGCCGACTGGCCTCGATGCCGCGCCCCACAGAACTCTCCCCTTTTTGCTCTCTTTATCTTCTCTGGCCAAGCCGCTCACACACCGGAAACCTCGCTGGGTGTCAGAGCGCCATCCGGCGATTCCCGATCACAGTCCGTTGAAGCGGAATCCCTCCTCCGTGAGGATGCTTGACCTACCACCACACACGAATCGGCTCGCATCTCAGCAATACCGATTCCAGGGATGTCGTCGTCACGAGAACGACTCCCAGCTTACAATTATATTCGCTTAGTATACCGTCTGGATCATATTTTGTCAACCCCCCCCCAACGAATATCTCCTGGAGAGGGGGGGGGGATCGGCTGCGGAGTCATAAATCCTTTTCAGTAAAAGGATTAGGGCTTCGGTGCGGCCAAAAAACTTTTTCTTGTTTTCAGCAAAGGGGATCGGAGGCTTGTTTTCGCCCTGAAACCCGCGCTCGGCGAGGTCTGAGCATGGGTACGCGTTCGCTATTTGGCGACCCTGCGGTTGGGAATTGGCATGTCTGGCAGGATTCGCAAGCGTATCTTCATCTGGGGCACGGGCGATCTTCAGGCGAGTCGGCCGACAAAGGCGCATGCGGCCTGAGGCCCGACTCATAGAGTTTTTCACGTGAACAGAGCGGGGTCCATGGGGTATAATGTGATAGTGCAAGCGGCTCCTAAGGCCGTTGCAGATTGGGGGCGAAAGAGCCATGAGGAACCGGCCGACAGGATGAATGTGAAGTCTACACGGACCATGAACACGAGCGTTTTTCTCGTACTGCTGTCGTTCGTGGTGATGCTAAACGCGTCGCAGACGATGGTGTTATGCGTGGGCCATGATGGGCACGTGGCGGTCGAGCTCGCCGGACACAACCATTGCCGCGGCGAGCATGCCAGCGACAGTCACTGCTGCCCATGCACCGATATTCCAATCCCCATCGGACCGTGCACAGAGCATAATGCCGCCGACAGAGTGGTGCCCGGTTCCGTCCATCTGGCAGCTACGTTGTCTCTTACCCAGACCACCATGGCCGAAGTCGAAAGCTCTTTTGCCTCGGCTTCACCGGCCATTCCGACTTCCTTCTACACGCCCCTCCGAAGCATCGTGCTGCAGGTGTGAACCCCCGCAAGTGGTAACCGGCTGACTGGACGGACGCATTCTGCACGCCGGTCGGACTGCTTTGCCCTGCCCATCCCGGGCAAATGCATCATCGCTTGTGGGAGTACGGTTTATGCACCGAAAGACATTCTTGCTGCTACTGGGGTTCGTCCTCGCCGCGTACGGCGGTTGCCGGGGCGCGGCTGGGCCTTCCGGCCTGCATGTTGTCGCTTCGACACCTTCGGGACAAGCCGCACCGAACGAGACGGAATTTGTCGAGCCGGACAGCCCTGTGACGCTTCGCGATGCCCTGGCCTTGGCCATGCTGCAGAATCCCGAACTCCGCACGTATCCGTATGACCTGCGGGCGGCGGAGGCCCGCGTGCTGCAGGCCGGCTTGTGGCCCAATCCCGAACTCGAGATTGAAGTAGAGGAGTTCGCCGGCAGCGACGACCGGAGCGGCTTCGATGCAGCGGAAACGACCGTGCAGGTCGGCCAGCCTATCGAGCTCGGCGGCAAGCGTGACAAACGGGTGCGCCTGGCCTCGCTCGACAAGGAGCTTGTGCAATGGGATTATGAGTCTGCACGGCTGGACGTGATGCGCGACGTCAGGCAGGCCTTTGCCGCCGTGCTCGCGGCCCAGGATCGTGTCGCGCTGGCGGAGAGATTACTCGATCTGTCGCGCCAGGCGCACGCGGCGGTCGCCCAACGTGTCGAGGCCGGCAAGGACTCACCCGTCGATGAGCTGCGGGCGGGAGTGGTGCTCTCGAAGAGCCGGATCGGGCTGCAGAAGGCGCAAAAAGCCCTGTCGGTAGCTCGGCATAACCTGGCCGCCGCATGGGGCGGCAGGACGGTCTATTTCGAGAGGGCCGCGGGTGATTTCTACGAAGTCTCGCCGTTGGCCCCGCCGGAGGATTCGGCCGCTGCGGTCGCCGCGAATCCGGACATTGCGCGATGGGAGACACAGGAGCAGAGACAACGTGCGGCCTTGCGCCTGGAGAAGGCCCGGGCGGAACCGGACGTCATCATTGGCGGGGGCGTCCAGCGCTTCGAGGAAACTGATGACTCGGCCCTCGTTTTCGGGCTTTCCGTGCCGATCCCGCTGTTTGATCGCAACCAGGGCGGCATTCGCCAAGCCATCGCGAATCTTGGGAAGACCCGCCGGCAGTACGAGGCCGTTCTGGTCCGGACCCTGGCGGCGCTTTCCGAAGCGACCGGCGCGCTGGCCGGGGCGTACGATGAGGTTGTGATTCTGCGGGACGACGTGTTGCCCAGAGCGCAGCAAGCCTTTGAAGCGGCCCGGGAGGGTTATCAGCAGGGCAAGTTTGATTACCTGTATGTTCTCGATACGCAGCGTACGCTTTTCGAGGTGCAGGCTCAGTACATCGATTCCGTGGAGGCCTGGCACAGGGCACAGGCCGTCGTCGAACGACTCCTCGGCGGAACGATGCGGGCTGCGGACGCCGATCATTCATCGAATTCATCTCAGGAAGATTAATCGCGGGAGGATTCAAATGAACAGTAGACTCATACATGCCGTTGTCTCGTTGGTGGTCTTCGGTGCGTTCTCGGCGGTACTTGTCGGTCTGACGCGGCAGCCGAACGTGCGAGCTGACGCCGCCGTGGAACAAGAGGCCGAACATGAGCACGGTGAACACGAAGGCGAGGTTCATGCCGAAGCCGTGGGATGCGACGATTGCGCGCAGGAAGGCCATGCAGCGGCCGAGCGTCCGGACCTCGACGAGCGGCTCGCCGCGCCGTGCGAGCACGCGGTGGCGATCATCGATTGCGATGAGTGTCGCTACGAGGCGGGCGTCGCGAAGATCGCTCCGGCGACGGCGCAGGGGTTGGTGGAGAGCCGGGCCGTTCATGCGGAGCAGCGCGCGGCGAAACGGCTGCATCTGACGGGTGAGGTTCAATTGGACCTCACGCGGGTCGTCGAGATCGCCCCCGCCGGCAGCGGTCGCGTCGATGGGGCACGCAAGATCCTGGGCGATACGGTCCGGGCATCGGATGTGCTGGCTGTAATCCAATCCTCGGAGTTCGGTGAGGCCCAGGCCCGTTTTCTCGAAGCTCGCGCTCGGCGCGACCTCGCGGCACAAACCCACGAACGTGAGAAGCAGCTTCACGACCGGAAGATCAGCAGTGAGGCGGACTATCTGGCGGCGCGCAACGAGTGGACCGCTGCCGAGGCGGCCGTCGCCGCTGCCTGTAAACGGTTGCAGTTGTTCGGACTGGAGGATGAGCAGATCGATGCCTTCGCAAAGGCGGACTCCAACGAGCCTTTCGGTCAACTCACGCTGGTGGCCCCGATCGGCGGCACGATCATCGAGCAGAACGTCGTTCGCGGCCAGATCGTCGGCACGAGCGATGCGCTCTACCGCATTGCGGACCTGTCGCGTGTGTGGGTCTGGGGCGACGTATACGAGTCGGACTTAGCGGCCCTGCACGAGCGCGTGACTCCCGACAAGTCCGTGCCCGCGGAGGTTCGCGTCGGGGCGTTCCCCCAGACGGTGTTCCGGGGGACCGTCGATATGATCGGCAACCAGATCGACCGCGAGACGCGCACCTTGAAAGTACGCGTGGTCGTGGACAATCCCGAGGAGAAGCTCAAGCCGGGGATGTTCGCCAAGGTCTCTATCGATTTGGACGGCGTGCAGACGATTATACGGGTGCCCGAAACGGCGGTCCTTTCCGATGCCGGGCGGCAATTTGTATTCACGCGGCTCAGTGATGAACTATGGGTCCGGCGCGATGTGACCATCGGGTCGGTCGACGGCGGCTTCGTGGAAGTCCGCAGTGGCCTGACTGATGAAGACATCGTCGCCACGAAGGGCGCATTCATGTTCAAGAGTGAGATCCTCAAGGAAAAGATGGGCGCCGGCTGCGCGCATTAGTCGGCATCCAGGAAATACGACATGCTCGATACAACATTGCAGTTCATACTAAGGCAGCGGTTTCTGGTTTTGCTCCTTGGGGGCATCGTTCTGCTCCTGGGCGGCATCACGTGGACGAGGCTTTCGATCGATGCGTTCCCGGATGTCACGAACGTCCAGGTGATGGTTCTGACCGAGGCCCGCGGCCTGAGTCCGGAGGAGGTGGAGCGGCTGGTTACGTTTCCCATCGAGACCCAGATGTCGGGCCTGCCCGACGTGCGGCAGGTGCGCTCGCTGTCGCAATCCGGCCTGTCGCAGGTGGTGGTGATCTTCGAAGACCGCGTGGATACATACTTCGCCCGGCAGTTGGTGTTCGAGCGATTAGCGATGGTGCGCGAGGGTCTGCCCGAGGGCGTCGAGCCGGAACTCGGACCCATATCGACCGGGCTGGGCGAGATCTATCAATACACGGTGGAATCCGGATACTATTGCCCCTCGCACAGGGACGTGTGGTCCGAGGGCCCGGGCATGTGTTCGCAGTGCGGCCGGCCTTTGAATGACGGTGGGGTCGACCTGATGGGCCTGCGCACGATCCAGGAGTGGCTGATCGGTCCGCAGTTGCGGAGACTGCCCGGCATCAATGAAGTGAACAGCATGGG
>CBFDDG010000003.1:0-30420 GCA_965603505.1 uncultured Phycisphaerae bacterium
TAGGTTTGAAAGAGGTAGATGTTAATGGAGTCGGCAATTCTGTTGGCGCCCTTGCGGGTGAGAACAATGGCAGCATCACAACGAGCTATGTTACAGGTACGATCAGTGGAAACGACATGGTTGGTGGCCTTGTGGGTACAAATTGTGGTAGCATCACAATAAGCCAAAGCGAGGGTACAGTACGAGGGCTTTACAGAGTGGGCGGGCTTGTGGGCCACAATAGCAAAGACATTGATAGCTGCAATAGCACCGGCTCGGTCGCTGGTTTTGAGGATGTTGGCGGTATTGTGGGTGAAAACAACGAGGGGAGCATTACCAGGAGCCATAGCGACAGCACTGTCAGTGGAGATCATCAAGTTGGTGGCCTCGTAGGCGAGAACTTACATACCTCCATATCCAATTGCTACAGCACTGGGTCGGTCAGCGGGGATCACCTCGTTGGCGGCCTCGTGGGTGGTACCAGTAATGATGGCAGCATTATTAAGAGTTATAGCATAGCGGCGGTTAATGGAACTAACTGGTCTGTCGGCGGTCTTGTGGGATTTAATGGCGGTAGGATTATCTCAAGTTTCTGGAATATTCAGGCATCTGGCATGGTCGGTAGCGACGGAGGTGTCGGTCTAACCACGTCAGAGATGATGAATCCCTATATGCTCGGCCTGAACGGCTTTGCCAACGATCCCAACTGGATATTGGATGGCGGAAACGACTATCCCAGATTAGCTTGGGAGGGCACCCGGGGACAGATCATCCCCGAGCCCGACATTAACTGGATGGAAGGACATGGATCAACAGAGAATCCATACAGAATTAACACTTCCGATCAACTGATCCTGTTGGGCAAAGCGAGCATACTTTGGGACAAAGAGTTTATTCTTGGTACAGACATTGATCTGGATTCCAACCTACCGAACGGGCAGATCTTCGGGCAGGCAATAATCCCAGAATTCTCTGGAGTGTTTGATGGTAAGGATCACCTCATCTACAATCTTGTGATTACAGGCTATTCTCATCTTGGAGTATTCGGCCAATTAAGAAACGGAGCCGTTGTAAGAAATATAGGAATCGTGGATGCTAACATAATTGGATCAGGCGACTCTGTCGGCGCGCTGGTCGGTGAGAACTGGGGCTTCATCACAAATAGCTACAGCACTGGTAGCGTCACTGGAGATGAGTATGTTGGCGGCCTTGCAGGCGAAAACTGGGATGCCAGCATATCCAACTGCCGCAGCACTGGTCCAGTCACGGGATCATGGTATGTCGGAGGTCTCGTAGGCCAGAACTGTCTTGCCAGCATATCTAACTGCTACAGCACTGGTTCAGTCACGGGATGGTGGCATGTCGGAGGTCTCGTGGGTGCGAACAAGTATGACAGAATATCCACCACTATATCCAAATGCCACAACACTGGATCAGTCACGGGATCATGGTATGTCGGAGGTCTGGTGGGCGACAACCGCGAGGGGAGCATCAGCAGTAGCTATAGCACCGGCACAGTAAGCGGAGGGGGGCTGTACGTCGGCGGCCTAGTAGGTATTAACTATGGTGGCAACGTCACAACTAGTTACAGCAACGGTGACGTCAACGGTGGTGTGTACGTTGGTGGTCTTGTCGGACTAAACTCCTTGCGTGAGAGTAGCGTGTTCGAGTCCTACAGCAGTGGCATGGTCACAGGTCACAAGAGTGTTGGAGGTCTTTTAGGCAAGAACTCCCAAGGCAGCGTCATGACAAGTTTCTGGGACATTCAGACTTCTGGGCATGCTACAAGTGATGGCGGTACAGGCATAACCACTGCTGAGATGCAGATGGCGAGCACGTTCCTGGAACCCGGGTGGGATTTTGTGGGCGAGACCGAGAATGGCACGGAAGACATATGGTGGATTCTCGAAGGGCAGGACTATCCGAGGCTCTGGTGGGAACTGGGCGACGCAACGCCCTGACAAATCAAATGTCAAAAAGCAAACAGCAAAACGACAAAGTAGAATCCAAAAATGAGCCACAGCACATATCCGTCGCGTGGGACCGCTGACGGTCGCGGCGTCCAGTGTTGTCGTGCGATAATCGGCCGGGGCATTTTGCACTTTGATATGTCATTTTGATTTTTGCAGTTTGCGTTTTGCTTTACCGGCCCACCGGGCCTCCGGGCTAAAGGCGGGGGTGGCGGCTTGCCGATATCTTTGTATGTGAGCGTCTATGCGTACAGAGCGGCAGGTGGCCCATGTCCCTGACCCAGCGGCAATCCATTGTCGAAGGGCTTCGAGCGTTGCCCCTGGGCCGGACGGTCGCGGACTTCCTCGATTATCTAATGGTAGAGGCGGGCTTGTCTGATAATACCGTCCTCGCCTATGGCCGGGACCTGCGGGAGTTTCTGAGGTTCTGCCGGGACAACGGCGTCCGCAAGATTGAGGGGCTGAAGCCCCGGGTCGTGCAGAAGTATGTCTGCGAGATGGCGGGCGGCTCCAAGAGCGAGAACTCGGCTAAACGCGCCTTGGCGGCGATCCGCATGTTCCTGCGTTACGCCAAGCTGACGGGGCTCATTGAGGACGACGGCGCGGAGGTCCTGGAGAGCCCCAAGACGTGGCAGAGGCTGCCGACGGTCTGCAACAAGAAGCAGGTGCTCAAGTTGCTGGAGGCGCCCAGCCCCGAGGAGCCATTCTACCTGCGGGACCGGGCCATGCTCGAGCTGCTCTACGCCACGGGGGTGCGGGCGAGCGAGTTGGCTGGCCTCAAGACCACCGATCTGAACCTGGATATCGGCTATCTGCGCTGTTTCGGAAAGGGCAACAAGGAGCGGGTCATCCCGGTTGGCAAGGTGGCCATTGCGGCCACCCTGGATTACCTGCGGGACCTTCGTCCGGCGCTGGTCCGGCCGCAGAGTGGCCCTTTCGTGCTGCTCTCGCGAACCGGGCGGCCCCTGTCACGTATTGAGATATGGAGGCTCGTCAAGAAGTATGCCGTGCGTGCAGGGATGCCCAGGAATGTGACCGTGCACACGCTTCGACATTGCTTCGCCACCCACCTCTTGAGCGGCGGGGCCGACCTGAGAAGCGTTCAGGAAATGCTTGGCCATGTCGATATCGGGACGACACAGATATACACCCACGTCGACCACGAGAGATTGCGGAAGATCCACAAACAGTTTCATCCGAGGCCATAGGTGCGCGCCGGTCGGGCCGGCAGGCGGGGGCGAATCGGCCAGCGTTCCGGGCGGTGTCACAACTTTTGTCACTTTCGCACCCCGAAACGTGGAAAATGCCCGCAAGATGATTGACTTTGGGTCATCTTGGGGATTAGTATACATATTGAATGAATGGGCAGGTGTCTGCCGAAGGTTGTCCTAATGAATGCTCCACGGCTTCACATCCTCGCACTGTTACTGGTCGGCTGTCTGCCGGCTGTTTGGGCCCAGGAGACGCCGCCGGCGACCGGCGAGGCCGCTGTGGCGACGGAAGCCGACACGCAGTTGCGAATCAACAAGACGACCCTGCTTGAGAACAAGAACGCGAAGAACCGCGTGGATGCGGCGACCCTTCTATTGTTCAATGATGATCCGGCGGCGAGGACGATCCTGCTCGACGTGCTGAAGGGGACCGATAATCCGGCGGCGAGAGCGGCTGTCTGCGAGGCGCTGAACCCGACGCGGACCGGGCAGCGGCCCCTCAAGAACAAGGAAGACTTCATCGGGCCCCTCATCAACATCATCATCTCGGAAGAGGATTTTGCCATCGCCAAGTTGGCGGCGGAAGCGACGCTGATCTTCGGATACAGTCAGGTGCAGGCGGAGTTGGAGAAGGCGGCCGTCGATCCGTCGCTGTCGGCGAGCGCGAGGATGAATGTGATCTACGCGATGCGACGGCATCCTGACAAGCAGGCGGTCCTCCAGCTCCTGAGTCTGGTGGATAGCCCTGATCCGCAGGTGGCGGAGGCGGCGAGGAGTGCCCTTGCCTCCGCGGGCATCACTGTGAGCTCGGATCCGGAGACCCGGAAGCAAATGCTGACCGAACTCCAGCAGCGTGGGGCCGAGGCATTTCTGCGGGAGCGCCTGATTCGTCAGGAAATGCGGATGCGCGAGATGGAAGCGGAGCTTGCCGCCTGGCAGCAACGTTATCTGAGCGCGTTGGGGGGCCAGTATGATTCCCTTGGCGATGAGGCCGCCAGGAATGCGTTTCTCGCTCAGCACCTCGGGGCCCAGGAGACGAGGGTGCGACTCTGGGCTCTGGCGAAGCTCGAGGAGTTGCGCAAGGGGACGGGCAGGCTCAAGCTATCGGAACAGCTTGAGGCGGCGTTAGTGGGCCTGATCGTGGATCCCAATAAGGAAGTGCGGCTGAAGACGGCGCGGCTTTTGGCGCTGATGGGCGAGTTGAATGCGGCCAAGCCGTTGTTGGAGCAGGTCAAGGTCGAGCAAGATGACCAGGTCCACCGGGAGATGTTTGTGGCTCTTGGCGGGGCCTGCTACCTGGCGTCTTTGCCTACATCGGGGTACAAACTGCCGGAAGAGGTGCGGCTGGAGACTTTGAGGCTGGCCGTCGAGTTTCTTAACGAGGCGGATCCGGAGAAGGCCCGCAACGGCGCCGACGTGATTGGAAAGCTGCTCGAACAGGACGGTCTGAAGCCGGAGGATCTGGATAAGTACCTCAAGGCGCTCGCCGAGAGGTACGTCCAAGCCGGTGCCGGAACGGATCAGGGGCTGCGAGGCTATTTGCTGGGCGCGATGGCTGGGCTGTGTGGGCCGAGGAGCACCTGCCGGGCACAGGCGACCAAACTCTATGGCGGGCTGTTTGAGCAGGCAATAGCCGATAAGGCGGATGTGGTCCGCCTGGCCGGTGTCGATGGCTTGGTGAACATCGATAAGTCCCTGGCTGTCCGAAAGTTACGAAATATGGTGGCGGATCGGAGCCAAGTCATTCGCTTGAGGCTGATCGATCTGTACGGGGAGTCAGGTGTGCCGCAGGACTTGGATTGGCTCGCGGAGAGACTTGGCGTGGCCGGCGAAAGTGAGCCTGCATGGCAGGCCATGCTCAAGGTGTTCAGGCGGGCCGGTTCGCCCGTTCTGGCCGAGTGGGCCGTCCGGGTTGAGGCACCCCTGATCGCGGACAAAATATCGCTCGAACAGAGAGTATCGTTCTTTACGCTGGTCGAGCAGAAGGCGCAAAGTGAGAAGAATCCGGACCTGCTCAAGGACGTCCAGAGGAACCTGGCGCGGCTGTATGCCCAGAACAGCAATTTTAAGCAGGCGGCCGAGTACCTCGAAAACCTGCTCAGTGTCGCGGCAACCAGCCAGGAAAAGCAGCCGTTGCAGGCGGATCTGCTGCGGGTGTATTTGAGGTTGTCCAGTCTCGAGCAGGCCGGTGCGCTGATTGGGAACTGCCTGTCAGACAAGAACCTGGATTTGGGTCCTGAAGGCTTCCTGGTCAAATCCGTGGAGGAGTATCTGAACGGATCGGCCGGTGTTGATCCCAACGCCCTGTTGAACACCCTTGAGCAGATCAAGGTAAAGGACCCTGAGACCGGGCAAAGGTGGCGTACTTTGCTGGCCGGCTGGACGGAGAAGTTCGCCAAGGCGAAGAAGCCCGAGGAAACCGAGAAGCCCAACAATTAGGCGTGTTGGGGGGCGGGTCCCCGCGAGAGTTTCTGGCATTCAGCGGGGGCGGGTTGCCCGTCCGGGAGGTGCGGCGATAGGCCCGTAAGGCGTGTCGCAAGGGGGATTTTTTGCATTTTTTGTATTTTTCTATTTGCAGTTGCGGCGTCGCTGCCCTATATTCATCTGTTTGTAATTAGCAGCTACCGAACTGTACTGTAAAAGCCTTGCCGCTGGCGTCGAGAGCAGATGACGGCCGGATGGAGCTCTATGCCTGCGGACAAGGTCTTGTTGTCCCTATAGATCCCAGGCTCGCTTTCGAACGGGTCGGACAGAAAAGACCGCTGCTGTAGCTCAGTTGGTAGAGCGCGTCCTTGGTAAGGACGAGGTCATGGGTCCGAGTCCCATCAGCAGCTACTTGCAAACAGGTCAGGGCGCGGCCGGCCGCGAAGGCTCGGTCGAGGTTATGGCTTTGAATTCGCCGTCGAGGCAATGGCAGGAAACCATAAGGACATGCAAATAGCTGCTCAAGGGCAACAATTGGAGGTTTAATTAACGATGGCTAAAGCAGTATTCGAACGGACCAAGCCGCACGTTAACGTGGGTACGATCGGGCACGTGGACCACGGCAAGACGACTTTGACAGCCGCCATGACGAAAGTGATGGAACTCAACGGGCTGTCGAAGTTCAAATCGTATGATGATATCGCCAAGGCCTCGGAGTCCCAGGGTCGCCGGGATGCAACCAAGATTCTGACGATCGCCACGGCCCACGTGGAATATGAGACGGCGAACCGCCACTACGCCCATATCGACTGTCCGGGCCACGCCGATTACGTGAAGAACATGATCACCGGTGCCGCCCAGATGGACGGTGCGATTCTCGTAGTGAGCGCCTACGATGGGCCGATGCCGCAGACCCGCGAGCACATCCTGTTGGCCCGGCAGGTGAACGTGCCCAAGATCGTGGTCTTCCTGAACAAAGTGGACTTGGTGGATGACCCGGAACTGCTGGATCTGGTCGAGTTGGAGATCCGAGAGCTGCTGAACAAGTACGGTTTCCCGGGCGATGACACGCCGATTATCCGCGGCAGCGCGATCCAGGCGATGCGGGCGGAGTCGATGGAGGATCCGTCCTGTCCGGCGATTGTGGAACTGCTCACGGCGATGGATGAGTACATTCCGATTCCGAAGCGCGAGGTGGACCTGCCGTTCCTGATGCCGATCGAGGACGTCTTCAGCATCAAGGGCCGCGGCACCGTGGGCACCGGCAGGGTCGAGCGAGGCAAGGTCCGGGTCGGCGAGGAAGTCGCGATCATCGGCTTGGCCAAGGACACCCGCAAGACGGTCGTGACCGGGGTGGAAATGTTCAACAAGACGCTCGATGAAGGGCAGGCCGGTGACAATATCGGCGTGCTGCTGCGTGGTGTGGAGAAGAAAGAGCTGGAGCGCGGCCAGGTGATTGCCGCTCCGGGAAGTATCACGCCGCATACGAAGTTCCATGCCCAGGTGTACGTGTTGACCAAGGAAGAGGGCGGCCGTCATACCCCGTTCTTCGCAGGGTACAAGCCGCAGTTCTACTTCCGGACGACGGACGTCACGGGCGGCGTGCTGGCCCTGATGAGCGAGGACGGAAAGTCCGCCGAGATGTGTATGCCCGGCGACAACATCACGATGGATATCGAGATCATCTCGCCCATCGCGATGGAGGAAGGTCTGCGATTCGCGATTCGCGAAGGCGGCCGTACGGTCGGTGCGGGCGTGGTAACCAAGGTGATTTCCTGACCAGGTTCGGGGGCGTCACCGGCCGGTGATGTCAGCGCGACCGATAGCAAAGTGGCCGGTGAAGGGGCACGAGCCGGCGCTCGCGGGCCGGCGAAACAACGAGGGTCGTGAGCGGGGCCGCCGGGTAGGAAAGCTTTATGGCGAAGAAGAAGAGCAAAAGAGAATACGTCTGGCTCGAGTGCACCGAGTGCCGTCAGAGGAACTATAGAACCGAGGTCAGTGTAGCCGAGGGTACGCCGAAGCTGCAACTGAAGAAGTTCTGCAAGACCGAACGCAAGCATACGGTCCATAAGCTCAGGCGGAAGTAAGGTACCCAGATTTCGGCTTTCTCAGGAGAGCCATGGCCATACGCCAGTAGCTCAATTTGGCAGAGCGTCGGTCTCCAAAACCGAAGGTTGGGGGTTCGATTCCCTCCTGGCGTGATGTCGGCGAGGTGTCGTCCGATCGCCATGATGGAATGATTTGTTGAGCAGGATCTCGATTATGCTAACACCGATATACAAGCCGGGTCAGGGGAAATATGCGAGACTCGGCACAGGCTTCACCGTGGCGGTTGTCGCGGCCTTCGGATGTTGGCGGCTCTATGAGATGCTGGAAGCCACCGATCTGAGCCTGTGGGTCACGAGCCTCGTGCCTGTCGCGGTTTTTGCGGCCCTGGCGGGGGTCACCTATTGGCTGCTCAACAAGCCGACGGTGGCGAACTTCATGATCGCGGCCGAAGGCGAGTTGAAGAAAGTGAACTGGTCGAGCAGAAAGGAGGTGGCTGTCTCGACGCTGGTGGTGATCATCGTCGTGTTCGTCATGGCAGCCCTTCTGGGCACCACCGATCTTGTTTTCTCGTTGATCTTCCGTCGTCTGCTCGGATAGTGCCGTAGTGGCGCCTCAGATTTGAGTCATGCAAGGAGATGCCCGGCTGAGGGAGACGGAAAGGGCTGGGTAACCGGCGACCGCGGTGCGGGCTCACGGATGCGGGCTGTGACAGGCGTGGGTCGCCCTTTCATGGAGAGTCGAAGATATTGCCATGCAATGGTATGTTCTAAGAGTAGCGGCGAATAAGGAAATGCAGGTCAAAGAGGCCCTCGATCGCAAAGTCGAGCAGGATGCACTGCACGACGTCATCGGTCGGATCGAGGTGCCCACCGAGCAGATCAAGCGTATCCGGGCTGGCAAGCAGACGGTCCACCGGCGCAAGCTCTATCCGGGCTACGTGTTCATGGAGATGGAGACAGAAGACGGTCGCGTGCCAGAGAAGGCCTGGTTTATGATCAAGGGCACTGGCGGCGTCGGTGATTTCATCGGCACCGAAGGGATTCCGACCCCCATGCGGGATACGGATGTGGCCAAGATGCTGCTCGAGGCGGAAAAGCCCGAGGAAGCACCGAGTATCAAGGTCGAGTTTCAGAAGGGCGATCACATCAAGGTTCGCGAAGGGGCGTTCGAGAACTTCGAGGGAGTTGTCGACTCGATCGACTCCGAACGGGGCATCGTCAAGGTGATCGTAACCATCTTCGGACGCAGCGCCCCGCTGGATATCGAGTATTGGCAGATCGAGAAAGTATGACGGCCCGAGGCCGGCGCCCGCTGATGGGCGGCGCAGAACCGTGGCTGTGCGATAAGGGTAGACAATGGCAAAGGAAGTAGCGACGCGTATTAAACTACAGGCGCCAGGCGGGCAGGCGACGCCGGCGCCGCCGATCGGGCCGGCGCTCGGTCAGCACGGAGTCAATATCGGACAGTTTGTTTCGCAGTTCAACGAGCGAACGAAGGATCTCAAGGGCACGATCGTGCCTGTGGTGATCTCGGTGTATTCCGACCGGAGTTTCACGTTCGAGGTCAAGAGTCCGCCGGCGGCCGTGCTGCTGAAACAGGTCGCCGAGATCGCCAAGGGCAGCGGCACCCCGAATAAGGAGAAGGTCGGGGAAGTCACGACCGAACAGGTTCGGAAGATCGCCGAAACGAAATTCAAGGATCTTAACGCCTACGACCTGCCGGCGGCCGAGAAGATTATTCGGGGGACCGCACGCAGCATGGGAATCGAAATCGTGGATTGAGGGCCGCCGCCCTCGCTATTGCTGGGAATGAGATATTCCGTATGAAAGCCGGGAGCAAAAGGTACAGAAAAGAGGCCGAACAGGTCGGCCCTGGGCCGGTAAGCCTGGAGCAGGCCGTGGATCAGGTCAAATCGTTCAAGGCAGTCAAGTTCGATCAGACGGTCGAATGCGTACTGCAGCTTGGGATCGACCCGAAGCAGACGGATCAATTGGTCCGGGGGTCGCTGTCCCTGCCTCATGGAGTGGGCAAGGAGAAGAAGGTCATCGCCTTCTGTGAGGAAACGCAGGTGGAAGAGGCCGTGAAGGCCGGAGCGATCGAGGCCGGGGTGGACGACCTGGTCAAGAAGATCACCGATGGCTGGATGGACTTTGACGTGGCGGTGGCCTCGCCCAAAATCATGGGTAAGGTCGGGAAGCTCGGTCGAATCCTCGGGCCGCAGGGGAAAATGCCGTCGCCGAAGAATGGGACGGTGACGGATGACGTTCCCACGGCGGTGGCGGAGTTCAAGGCCGGCAAAATCGAGTTCCGGAACGACTCCGGCGGCAACGTCCATGCCGTCGTCGGCAAGCAGAGCTTCGAGAAGAGCATGCTCGTCGAGAATATCGAGGCCTTCGTCGCCCATATCAAGAAAATGAAGCCCTCGGCGGCCAAGGGTACCTATATCAAGAAGGGCTGCTTGTCGGCAACGATGAGCCCCGGCGTCGAGGTGAGTGTCTGACTTCGGGAAACGTGAATCCTGCAGACGGATGACGGGAGTCCCTGAACGGCGACATCGCGAATCTATGAGGTAAGCTGCAATCCTGTTCCACGGGAGATGAGATGAGCAAGTACGTAAAGCAATTAGTCCAGGGACAAATGGACAAGAAGATCGCGGATGAGCAGATCAGCGATTTTCTGGTGGTGAACACCAAGGGGGTTGGGGGCGTTGCCAACAACGAGATGCGAGGGGGCCTGAAGGAAAAGGGCATTCACATGCTCGTGGTGAGGAACTCGCTGTTCAAGAGAGCGTTGCGCGACCGGCAGATGGCGGCGGCGGCGGATCTGTTCAGCGGGCCCTGCGCAATCGCCTACGGTGGCGACAGCATCGTCGACATCGCCAAGGAGATCAGCGACTGGATCAGGAAACTTCCGACGATGGAGATCAAGGGGGCGTTCGTGGACGGTTCGGCCTTCGACGCCCAGGCGGCCCGGGGGCTGTCCAAGATGCCGACGCGTGCGGAGTTGCAGGGCCAGATCGTGGCGTCGTTCTGTTCGCCCGGCGGACGTGTGGCCGGTGCGCTGATGGGACCGGGCGGGGTGATCGCAGGTTGCATCGAGAGCATCATCGAGAAAGCAGAGAAGGAAGCAGCCTGAGCATTGGAGGGATGCTTTTTCAGTCAATCATTGAGATTTCAGACGGCTTCGGTGGCTGTCCCGAAAGGGTTAAACGGGACGGTGGAGTCTCGGCTACCACCGGGCACAATCCATAGAGGAGTTTGTTCAAATGGCAGACGAAGGTAGAACATGGGGCGATCAGATCAAGCAGTTGGGCGATCAGATCGTGCAGTTGAGCTTGATGCAGGCCAAGGAGCTGGCGGATTATCTGAAAGAAGAGCACGGGATCGAGCCGGCCGCCGGTGGGGCCGTGATGGTTGCCGGCCCGGCCGGGGCGGGTGCTGCGGCCGAGGAAGTCGAGGAAAAGACCAGTTTCGACGTGATCCTGAAGGGCTTCGGCGACAAGAAGATCCAGGTCATCAAGGAAGTGCGCGCGTTGACCACTCTCGGGCTCAAGGAAGCCAAGGAACTGGTGGACGGCGTTCCGAAGCCGGTGAAGGAAGGCGTCAGCAAGGAAGATGCCGAGGCCGCCAGGAAACAGCTCGAAGAAGCCGGAGCCACCGTGGAAATCAAATGAACCTGAACCGTCTCTTGTCAGTAAAAACAGGATATGCGCCAAGACGCAGCTTCGTCAATGCGAGATTCACTCTTATTACCGTAGGAGCATTAGATGGTTGTGCGGACTTCTCGTAATTTTGGCACGATGCAGGACGCCGTGGAGATCCCTGATCTCGTCGCGGTGCAGAGAGCCAGTTATGCCAATTTCCTGCAGAAAGACGTTCCGCCCACGAAGAGAGCCGATGCAGGCCTCGAGGCTCTGTTCCGGGAGATCTTCCCGATCGAGAGTTACGACAAGAAGATGAGCCTGGAATACCTGTTCTACGAGTTGGAGAAGCCTCATTACACGCCTCTCGAGTGCCGGCAACTGCGTCTGACCTATGCCTATCCGCTCAAAGTGCATTGCCGGTTGCGATCGGAAAGCGGCGCGGACCTGGCCGAGCAGGCGATCTACCTGGGGGAGATGCCCGTGATGATCGGCGGCGGTGAATTCATCGTCAACGGCGCCGTCCGCGTGATCGTCAGTCAGTTGCACCGAAGCCCCGGCGTGGATTTCCTGATTGAGAGCAAGGAAGGCGACCGTGTCCTGCATGGAGGCCGGGTCATTCCGGAGCGCGGAAGCTGGATCGAGATCGGCGTGACGCAGAAGGATGTTCTTGTGGTCAAGATCGATCAGTCGAGCAAGATTCCGGCCACCATATTCCTGCGCGCCATCAATGCGGACTACGGGACGACCGAGTCGATTTTGCGGCTGTTCTATCCGACCAAGACCGTCTCGACAAACAAGCTGGACTCGACGATGTGGGCCGTGGGGCCGATCGTGGACACCGCCACGGGCGAAATCCTTGTCGAGGCGGGTCGCCAGATCGGCGACAAGCTGGCCATCATCCAGCAAAGCGATGTCAAAAAGGTCGAGGTCATCGAAGACATCCGCGACACGATCATTATGAACACGCTGGCGCAGGATGACTGCCCGGCGCATGAGCAGGCGCTGCTGAAGTTCTACATGCGGCTGCGCCCCGGCAACCCGCCGAACGCGGAAAAAGCCAAGGCCTTCTTTGCCGAGAAGTTCTTCGATTCGAACCGGTACCGCCTGGGCAAGGTTGGCCGGTTCCGGCTCAACCGAAAGTTCGGGCAGGCCGTCGATGAAAATGAGATGACGCTGCGCCCGGAAGACTTCCTCAATACGATGAAGTACATGCTGGGCCTGCGCAACAATGAGGGCGAGGTGGACGATATCGACCATCTGGGGAACCGGCGGCTGCGGACGATCGACGAGTTGGCCGCCGATGAGATTCGCAAGGGACTGCTGAAGCTGCGGCGCACGGCCCAGGAGCGGATGAGCATCAAGCGGGATGCCGAAGAGCCGCCCCGCGTGGCGGACCTGATCAATTCCAAGAGCGTGGCGAGCAGCATCAACTACTTCTTCGGCCGGGGCGAACTGAGCCAGGTCGTCGACCAGACCAATGCGCTCAGCCAGCTTACGCATGAGCGGCGCCTGTCGGCACTCGGCCCCGGCGGTCTGAACCGAAGACGGGCGGGCTTCGAGGTTCGCGACGTCCATATCAGTCACTACGGGCGCATCTGTCCCATCGAGACGCCGGAAGGCACGAATATCGGTCTGATCTCATCGCTGGCGATCTTCACCTCGATTGATGAATACGGCTTCCTGCTCAGCCCGTACCGAAAGGTCAAGAACGGTAAGCTCACTGGCGAAGTCGCCTATCACCGGGCCGATGAGGAGATGCGGGCGGTCTTCGCGCCGCCCAGCGTCGTCAATCCCAAGACGGGGAGAATTGCCGAAGAACTGGTGCTGGCCCGCAAGGCGGGTGAGCTGGCCCAGACCACGCGCAACGAGGTGGAATACATCGATATCTCGCCGAAGCAGATCGTCGGTGTTTCGGCCTCTCTCATCCCGTTCCTCGAGCACGATGACGCCAACCGCGCCCTGATGGGCTCCAACATGCAGAGGCAGGCAGTGCCGCTGCTGAAGACGGAACCTCCTCTGGTGGGCACCGGCATGGAGGAGGTCGTCGGCAGTAACTCGAGCATGGTGGTCAAAGCGGAACATGCCGGCGTGGTCACCTCCGTGGATGCCAGCCACGTCGCGATCAACCATACGGATGAGTACAAGCTGGACAAGTTCGTCGGCCTGAACGAGCGCACGTGTCTGAACCAGAAGCCCACCGTCAAGCTTGGGCAGAAGCTCCAGGCCGGACAGGTCATCGCCGACGGCGGCGGCACCGCCGACGGCGTCCTTGCACTCGGCAAGAACGTGCTGGTCGGTTTCGTCTCCTTCGATGGCTTCAATTTCGAGGATGCGATCGTTGTCAGCGAGAGGCTGGTCCGGAACGACAGCTTCACGAGCATTCACATTGACGAGTTCACGGCGGAAGTCCGTGAGACCCGGCTCGGCAAAGAAGAATTCACCCGGGATATCCCGAACGTGAGCGAGAAATCGCTGCGGAACCTCGACGAACAGGGAATCGTTCGGGAAGGGACCCGCGTCTGCCCCTGCGACATCCTCGTGGGCAAGGTCGTCCCGAAGAGCAAAGTGGAACTGACGCCTGAGGAGAAGCTCCTGCATGCGATCTTCGGAAGAGCGGGCGAGGATGTCAAGAACGACTCTCTCGAACTGCCGAGCGGCTATGAGGGCGTCGTGATCAAGACCGAGCTGTTCACGCGGCGCGGCGCCGGCGGCGAAGACCAGAAGAAGACCCTGGCCGAGGAAACGAAGCGACATGAATTGGAGGCCAGGACCAGGGAATGCACGATCTTCCGGCAGATGGTCGACGCGATTCACAGCAAGTTCGAGGCGAACATCGTTGACCCCAATACGAGGCAGAAAGTGGGGGCCAGCGAGGACGACGAGGTCGTCTACGAGCAGATCGAGAACTTCGAGATCAAATGGGTCAAGCCCGCCTCGATGCGCGGTGATGTCCGGAAGGTCGTGGATAAGTTCTGGGTCAAGATTACCGAAGCCGAAGAGGAAAAGAAGCGTCTTATCGAGCGGGCGAAGCACGGGGACGAGCTGCCCAGCGGCGTGCTGCAGATGGCCAAGATTTACGTGGCGATCAAGCGAACGCTGTCCATTGGCGACAAGATGGCGGGCCGTCACGGCAACAAAGGTGTGATTGCCAAGATCATGCCCGAGGAGGATATGCCGTTCCTCGGGGACGGCACGCCCTTGGACATTCTGCTCAATCCGCTCGGTGTGCCGAGCCGAATGAACGTGGGCCAGATCCTTGAGACCCATCTGGGATGGGTGGCGAAGGTCCTCGGATTCAATGCGGTTACGCCGGTCTTCGACGGGGCCACGGAAAAGGATATCCAGAAGCTGACCGAAGAGGCGAACGACCGGATGAACAAGAGGAAGGCGGAGCTGGACCGCGACGGTCAGGCGCCGCCGGCCGATGAGCTGTTCATCGACGTGCCGAACACTCTGAAGACCCAACTCTACGATGGGCGGACGGGGGAGCCGTTCGATCAGAAGGCCACGATCGGCTATATCTATATGATGAAACTCCATCACCTGGTGGATGACAAGATCCACGCCCGGGCGACCGGACCGTACAGTCTGATTACGCAGCAGCCCCTGGGGGGCAAGGCTCGTACCGGTGGGCAGCGCTTCGGCGAAATGGAAGTCTGGGCTCTTGAGGGCTATGGCGCTGCCTATACCCTCCAGGAAATGCTCACCGTTAAGAGCGATGACGTGGAGGGTCGAACGAAGATCTATGAGTCGATGGTCAAAGGCCAGAACACGCTGGAGGCCGGGACACCGCTGTCCTTCGATGTGCTCTGCAACGAGATCCGCGGGCTGGGTCTGAACATCCAGCTCGAGAAGAAGCGCCTTGGACGGACGGCTCTGTAGATTCGATGGTCGAGGTTTGAGTTAGATAAGGGGCTTTCAATGTTAGGGAATATCTACGATCGAATTAATGATTACGGTTCGGTCAAGATCTCATTAGCCAGCCCGAACGACATTCGCAGCTGGTCCTTTGGAGAGGTGCGTAAGCCCGAGACGATCAATTACCGCACGTACCGGCCGGAAAAGGACGGTCTGTTCTGCGAGCGCATCTTTGGACCGGAGCGCGACTGGGAGTGCGCCTGTGGCAAGTACAAGGGCACGAAGTTCAAGGGGATCATCTGCGACCGGTGCGGCGTCAAGGTGACCCACAGCCGCGTGCGCCGCAAGCGCATGGGCCATATCAACCTGGCCGCTCCCGTCCTCCACATCTGGTTCTTCAAGTCGATTCCCAACCGTCTTGGCACGATTCTGGGGATGAAGAGCTCGGATCTCGAGAAGATCATCTACTTCCAGGACTACGTCGTGACCGACCTGGGCGCGACCCCGTTGAAGGCCGGCCAGCTTCTCAGCGAGGAAGAGTACCGGGACGCCATGGCCAAGTACGGCAGCTCGTTCAAAGCCTCCATGGGGGCCGAAGCGATCAAGGCGCTCCTGGAGGGCCTGGACCTCGAGATCCTGAGCGGGCAGTTGCGAAAGGCCATCACCAAGACCAACAGCAAGCAGAAGATCCGGGACCTGACCAAGCGTCTCAAGACGATCAATGAGATCAAGAACAGTACCAACAAGGCCGAGTGGATGGTCCTGGAGGCGGTCCCGGTCATTCCGCCGGACCTGCGGCCCCTCGTGCTGCTGGAGCGGGACAACTTCGCCACGAGCGACCTGAACGATCTCTACCGGCGCATCATCAACCGGAACAACCGTCTGAAGAAGCTGATCGACCTCAACGCGCCGGAGGTCATCATTCGCAACGAGAAGCGAATGCTCCAGCAGGCGGTCGATTCATTGCTGGATAACGGCCGGTGCCGCCGGCCGGTCCTGGGCAGCAACAACCGGCCGCTGAAGTCCCTTACGGATATGATCAAGGGCAAGCAGGGCCGGTTCCGCGAGAACCTGCTCGGCAAGCGGGTCGACTACTCGGCCCGTTCGGTGATCGTTGTGGGGCCCGACCTGAAGCTGTATCAGTGCGGGCTTCCGAAGAAGATCGCGCTGGAGTTGTATCAGCCGTTCATCATCCGCAACCTCAAGCAGCATGGGTATGCGGACACGATCAAGAGCGCCAAGCGAATGATTGAGCGCCGCGACGACCAGGTCTGGGATATCCTCGAAGAGGTGATCCATCAGCATCCGGTGCTGCTGAACCGCGCCCCGACACTGCACCGGATGGGGATCCAGGCGTTCGAGCCCGTTCTGGTCGAGGGCAATGCGATCATGCTGCATCCGCTGGCGTGCAAGGGCTTCAATGCGGACTTCGACGGCGACCAGATGGCCGTGCACCTGCCCTTGAGCGTGGAGGCGCAGGCGGAAACCCATGTTCTGATGATGACTACGAGCAACATTTTCTCGCCGGCCAACGGCTCGCCCATGGTGGGGCCGTCGCAGGACATGGTGATGGGCAACTACTACCTGACGATCACCCTGGATGACTTGAGGTCCGGGAGTGGTGCCGCGGCCGCCGAGCAGGAGCGGAAGATGCCTATCTTCCGCGATGCGTTCGAGGCCATGATGGCTTATGAGATGGGCAGGATTGGCCTGCATGAGAGGATTTGCGTTCGCATCCCGCACCAGATCCTTAAGGAGAAGTCCGGAGAGAGGCGGATTGGCGAGGGGCCGGGGGAGGCGAGCAAGCCGTTTGTCATTGAGACCACGGCGGGGCGGTGCATCTTCAACGATATCCTGCCCCCGGGCATGCCGTTCTACAACATGACGATGGCCCAGAAGAAGATCAGCCAGGTCATCAGCGATTGCTTCGAGTACGCCGGCAGCGCGGAGACGGTCGGCCTGCTGGATCAGATCAAGGATCTGGGATTCCGGCACGCGACGCTGGCGGGGCTGAGCTTTGGTCTGACCGACCTGAAGATTCCGGCCAAGAAGGCGGAGATCATCACGGACACGGAGAAGCGGGTCGGCAAGATTCAAAAGAACTATGACGAAGGCGTTTTGACCGAACGGGAACGGTATAACCAGGTCATTGACGCATGGACCAATGCCCGTGTGGCGGTGACCAACGAGATGATCCGGGGGCTCCGGGAGGACACGAAGGAAGATGGCACGCCGTATCTGAACCCGATCTACCTGATGACGGATTCCGGGGCGCGCGGCAGCATCGATCAAATCCAGCAGCTCGCCGGGATGCGAGCGCTGATGGCCAAGCCCAGCGGTGAGATTATCGAGACGCCGATCAAAGCGAACTTCCGCGAGGGCTTGACGGTTCTCGAGTACTTCAGCTCGACGCACGGCGCCCGCAAGGGTTTGGCCGACACGGCCCTCAAGACCGCGAACTCCGGATACCTCACCCGTAAGCTGATCGATGTGGCGCAGAACGTGATCGTGATCGATCGGGACTGTGGTACGCTGCAGGGGATCACGAAGAGCACGATCAGCCACGGCGACCAGGTGGATATCCCGCTGTCGCAATTGATCGTCGGCCGGACAGCCAGGGACAATATCCGCAATCCGATCACGGATGAGATGATCGTTCACGAGAATGAAGTGATTACCCAGGAGATTGCGGGCAAGATCGAGGCCCTGGGGCTCGATGCCATTCGGGTCCGCAGCCCGCTGACTTGTGACAGTCCGTTCGGCATCTGTGCCAAGTGCTACGGCTGGGATATGAGCACGGGCCAGTTGGTGGAGGAAGGCTCGGCCGTGGGGATCGTGGCGGCGCAATCGATCGGCGAGCCCGGCACCCAGTTGACATTGCGTACGTTTCATACGGGTGGTGTGGCTTCGCGTGCGATTCTCGAACGCGAGCAGGAGGCCACCCATACGGGCAAAGTCCAGTACCGCGACGTCAACGCCGTTTCCTTCAAGCGCGAGGATGGTACGACGGTTACCGTCGCGCTCAAACGCAACGGCGAGATCACGCTGTTGGATCAGAAGGATCGGGAACTGGACAGATTCAAGGTGCCGTACGGAGGGATCCTGCTTGTCGAGGATGGGCAAAGCGTCAAGACCGGCGCGGTCCTCTTCCAGTGGGACCCGCACCGTACACCGATTCTGGCGGAAGTGGCGGGCATCATTCGCTTCGTGGATATTGTCGAAGGTGAGACGGTCCAGACCGAAGAGCTGCGCATCCGGACGTCGAAGCTCAAGGCCAGGGATTCGGATGTGAAGGTTCTCGAAAGGCCGGTTGTGATCGAGCATAAGGGGGATAAGCACCCGCAGATCATGATCGAGGACGCCAAGGGCAAGATTCTTGACGTCCATTATCTGCCGGCCGGCGCGAGGATTGAGGTCGCCGAGGGACAGGAAGTCCAGGCCGGTCAGTTGCTCGCTCACCAGCCGAGAGCGACGGGCGGAACGCAGGATATTACCGGCGGTCTGCCTCGTGTGACGGAGGTCTTTGAGTCGCGCAAGCCGAAGGACCCGGCCGCGATGGCCGAGATCAGCGGGCGAGTCGAATTGAGGAGCGACAAGCGCAAAGGCAAGATGACCATCACCATCCGCAGCGAAAGCGGGATGGAGAAGGAGCACCATGTGCCGCGCGACCGGCATCTGAACGTCCATACCGGCGACTTCGTCGAGGCGGGCGATGCCCTGACCGATGGGCCGTTGGTGCCTCACGACATCCTGCGAATCAAGGGCGAGGAGGCGCTTCAGAGATATCTGATTGCGGAAATCCAGAACGTGTACCGTTCGCAGAACGTCAATATTAACGACAAGCACATGGAGATCATCATTTCGCAGATGATGCGGAAGGTGGAGATCGATTTGGTCGGCGACAGTTCCTTCCTGCCCGGCGAGGTGGCGGACAAATTCGTCTTCCGGAGGGAAAATGAGAGACTGGCCGGCAGTATCAAGATTGCCAGCATAGGCGATGTCACGGAGGTTGAGGAAGGCCATGTGCTTGACAAGAAAGAGCTTGCCCGTCTCAATGAGAAGGTTGAGGCGCTGGGTGGGACGCCGGCCAAGGGCCGCAAGCCGAAACCGGCGACGGCCAAGACGCTGCTGCTGGGCATCACCAAGGCCTCCCTGTGGTCCGACAGTTTTATCGCCGCGGCGAGCTTCCAGGAGACGACAAAGGTGTTGACGGAGGCGGCGCTGGCGGGTAAAGTGGACGAGTTACACGGTTTGAAAGAGAACGTGATTCTGGGCCATCTGATCCCGGCCGGGACGGCGTTTAAGCCGCACCTGGAAATGAGGGTCAAGCACCTGGCGGAAGCCCCGGTGCCGAAGGAGCTGATGGGTGTCAGGGAGGAGAAGGATGCCGAGGCAAAGGCCGAGTCCAGGATCAAGGAAGTACTTGGTATCCAGTAACGATTTACAGGGTTGAATTGAGATTTGAGCTATGCCGACGATCAATCAGTTAGTCAGAAAGCCCCGAGCGGCTTCGAAGAAACATAAACGGGTGTCCGACATTAGCGGCTCGCCGCAGAAGCGGGGAGTGTGCCTGATCGTCAGGACCCAGACGCCCAAGAAGCCGAACTCCGCACTGCGGAAGGTGGCGCGCGTCCGGCTCACCAACGGCAAAGAGGTGACCGCGTACATCCCGGGCGTCGATCACAACCTGCAGGAGCACAGCACCGTGGTCATTCGCGGCGGCCGCGTGCGAGACCTGCCCGGCGTTCGCTACCACATCGTTCGTGGCGTGCTGGACTGTGCAGGCGTCTCGGGCCGGCAGCGAGGCCGGAGCAAGTACGGTGCCAAGAAGTCGAAATAGCGGACCGTTGGTGCAATAGAAAGTGTTCTGAGACGATAGAGAGTGTTATGGCAAAGAAGTTCACGGCTTCCAACGAGCAATTGAAACCGGACTCGAAGTACAACAGCCGGCTGGTTACGAAGTTCATCAACTGCATGATGTGGGGCGGCAAGAAGAGCACGGCCCAGGATGTCTTCTACGGCGCCATGGATATCGTGGCCGGCAAGATCCAGGACGTCCCGCCGCTGGAGATCTTCGAAACGGCGATCAATAACGTCAAGCCCCTACTCGAGGTTCGCAGCAAGCGTGTGGGCGGGGCCAGTTACCAGGTCCCCATGCAGGTGAACCCGAGGCGTCAGCAGTCGCTGGCCTTCCGCTGGATCCTGTCATCCGCCCGGGGCAAGAAGGGCAGGCCGATGGCCGAGCGGCTGGCGTCGGAGTTGACGGACGCCTACAACAGGCAGGGCGGCGCCATGACGACTCGGGAGAACGTGCATCGCATGGCCGAGGCGAACAAGGCATTCGCCCACTTTGCGTGGTAAGAATCCGAAACGATACTGCCACGGTGACCTCTCGCGAGCCCGTGGCAGTTTTTTTATGTAGACGTGGAACGCCGCATGGCGGCAAGGGAATCGCAGGAGCATCGGTCGGCTGTCCCGACGGGGCTAGTGAGAGCATAAGTCCAGATAGATGGAGAACTTAGAAAAGACAAGAAACATCGGCATCATGGCGCACATCGACGCCGGCAAGACGACGGTGACCGAGCGCGTCCTCTATTATACGGGCAAGACGTATAAGATGGGGGAGGTTCATCTCGGCACGGCGGTGATGGACTACCTGGAAGAGGAGCAGAAGAGGGGAATCACGATTACTTCGGCGGCCACGAAGTGCCCGTGGAAGGGCTTCGAGGTCAATCTGATCGATACGCCCGGCCATATCGACTTCACGGCTGAGGTCGAAAGATCGCTCCGCGTGCTCGATGGCGCCGTGGCCGTCTTCGACGGCAGCGAAGGGGTGCAGGCACAGAGCGAGACGGTCTGGCGGCAGGGCCAGAAGTACGAGCTTCCCGTCCTGTGCTTCATCAACAAAATGGACAAGACCGGCGCCGATTTCGAGATGAGCGTCCAGAGCATCCACGACAGGCTGCTCGCCAACCCGGTTCCGCTACAAATCCCGATGGGAGCGGAGGATTCGTTCGCGGGAATCATCGACCTGATCACGATGACGGCCGTCTTTTACGAGGCCGAGGAGATGGGAGCGAAGTTCCATGAAACGGACATCCCGGCCGAGCATATCAAGAAGGCGAGAAAATATCGGGCCCGAATGCTTGAGGCCGCCGCCGAACACGACGAGGAGGTGATGGAGGCGTTCATCAATGATGGACCCGCCAGTGAGCGGGCGGTCAGGAGGGCCCTCAGGAAAGGTGTACTGGCGAACAAGGTGAATCCGGTGTTCGTCGGCTCGGCGTTGAAGTATATCGGCGTGCAGAGACTCCTGGACGGGGTCACCGCCTATCTGCCCTCTCCGCTGGAAAGGCCCGTGATTATCGGGCACAAGCCGGGAGATGAGACGAAGGAGATCCCCGTAAAATGCGATCCCAAGGGCCATTTGGCTGCGTTGGCCTTCAAGATTACGGCCGATGCCCATGGCGATCTGTACTTCCTGCGCATCTATCAGGGAACACTGAAGTCGGGTAGCAGGGTCCTGAACGTCAATCGGGATAAGCGGGAGAACATTACGCGGCTCTTTCAGATGCACGCGAGCGAGCGGAAACTCCTGGATGCGGCGCAGGCGGGCAGCATCGTCGCCGTGGTCGGTCTCCGGGAGACCCTGACCGGCGATACCCTCTGCGACCCCAAGAAGCCCATTATGCTGCCCAGCATCACATTCCCGCAGACGGTGATTACGATGTCGATCGAGCCCCGATCGGCGGCCGAGAGGGCGAAACTGGCCGATGCGCTAGGATCGTTGCGACGGGAGGATCCGACCTTCTTGTATAAGATTGACAGTGAAACGGGGCAGACAGTGATCAGTGGTATGGGGGAACTCCATCTGGAAATCCTCCAGCACAAACTGGTGCGGGAAAGGAAAGTGGATGTGAGGGTGGGCAGACCCCGGGTGGCCTATAAGGAAACGATTACGCGGGCCGCCCGGGCGGAGGGCAAATTCGTCCACCAGACGGGGGGACGAGGCCAATACGGCCACGTCGTTCTGGAGGTCGAGCCCTCCATGACCACCGACGGCCATTGGGAATCCAAAATCAGCTTTGCGGCGAATGTGCCGCCCGACAAGGTCCCCAAAGAATACGTCGGGGCCGTGGGGCGAGGCGTGAAGGAAGGCACCGGCAGCGGGGTTCTGGCTGGTTATCCCGTGGTCGGCATCAAGGCCACCCTGGTGGATGGCTCGTATCACTCGGTGGACTCCTCGGACTTGGCCTTCGAGCAGGCGGGTTTGATTGCTTTGGACAGGGCCATGAAGGAGGCCGGCCCTGTGCTTTTGGAGCCCGTGATGTGGGTACAGGCGGTCGTGCCGGAATCCGCGTTTGGTGCCGTTCAGGCGGACCTGCTGGCCAAGCGGGGCGTGATCACGAAGTGCCGGGTCCACGGCCGCATGCGGGTGATAGACGCACGGGTCCCTCTCGTGGAACTGTTTGGCTACTCCAGCGATATCCGGAGCCTCACGGCCGGCCGCGGGAGCTTCACCATGGAGCCGTTGACCTATGAAAAAGTGCCCGAGCAGATTGCCAGGGGTCTTCTCTTCTGACCGCGCGGGAACAAAACTGCAAAAATTTTTCATGATTCTCGTTCGAGCCGTTGACAGACGACTCGTTGCGTGATAATTTGTTATGTTTTCGGCTGTAGCGAGCATGGTCAGGGATGACTTTGCGATACGTAGTTACGCTGTGGCATATCTGAGATTGCCATCAGGGATGGCGCAATGGGTGTTCTGTATAACTTAGGGTCGGTGAAGCGGATAGAGGCTTTGCCGAGGTCGGAAACAGACCTCGACCCCAAACTCTAAGGAAGGCCGCGAGGCCGTCGGCACCTGCTAAGAATTCCGCAAAGTGCCGGACAGGCCGCGAAAAGCCTTTCCTGCCTTTACTCAAACGAGCGGTATCTGTCAGGGTAGGGAATGTATCTGCTCTGCGTGGGATGCGGCTATATAGTAGATACCAGTATGTGGTCGCTTGCGATTGTGCCTGTGCCGGGCTGGGAAAGTCCGGAACGGGGCAGCAAGCGGTGGTCCAAAGGAGCTTTATGGCTGCCGAAACTGAGAAGATACGGATCCGAATGGAGGCCTATGACCACCGGGCATTGGATGCCTCCGCTCGAGAGATTGTCGAGCACGCTCGCAGGACGAATGCGCGTGTGAGTGGTCCGATCCCGTTGCCGACGCGTATCGAGCGGTACACGGTGTTGCGGAGCCCGCACATTGATAAGAAGTCGCGCGAACAGTTCGAGCTGCGGACGCACAAGCGCCTGATCGACATCCATGAGGCGAACGCCAGAACGGCGGAGGTGCTGAACCGGCTGGTGGTTCCGGCGGGCGTATTCGTAAAGATCAAGGCTTAGAAACGAGGGACGTCGGCGTATGGCGATGTTGCTGGGAAAGAAAGTGGGTATGACGCAGGTCTATGACGAGTCGGGCAATCTCGTGCCCGTGACCGTCATTCAGGCCGGTCCCTGTACGGTCACGCAGGTCAAGACCAGCGAGACGGACGGCTACAATGCCATCCAGATGGGGTTCGAAGACGTGAAGCCCTCGCGGCGCAGGCAGCCCCAGGTGGGCCATACCGAGAAAGCCAATACGATGCCGAAGAAGTTTGTCCGGGAATGGCGTTTGCCCAATACGGCCGAACCGCCGTACGAACCGGGCGATTCCATCACGGTTTCCGTCTTTGCGAAGGTGAAATCCGTGAATGTGATGGGGACGAGCAAGGGCAAGGGATTTGCGGGGGTCATGAAGCGTCATGGCTTTGGCGGTTTCCCGGCCTCGCATGGTACGGAACGAAAACACCGTGCCCCCGGCTCCATCGCCAGCATGGCCGTCAACGCCGGTTTGGGCGGCGGTGTGAAGAAGGGCAAGCGCATGAGCGGGCACATGGGGCACTGCCGGATTACGAGCAAGAATCACACGCTGGTGGCGATCGATGAAGAGAAGAACCTCTTGGTGGTCAAAGGGACCGTTCCCGGGCCGGCCGGTGGGTACTGTGTTGTGAGAGCGGCCGAGAGTGCTGAAACGTCGGGTGGAAGCTCAGATGATTGAACTGACAGTATACAATACCAGTGGACAGCAGGTGGACACCCTCCGCATTGATGAGTCGGTCCTGGGCGGGTGCGTAAGGTACGCTCTGCTCAAGCAGGCCCTCGTGATGTACCACGCCAACAAACGCGTGGGGACGGCGGCGACGAAGGGCAGGGGCATGGTGGCCGGCTCGTCGAAGAAGCTCTATCGGCAGAAGGGCACGGGCAACGCCCGCATGGGCACCCGAAGGACGGGAAAAGTTGTCGGCGGCGGCATGATCTTCGCCAAGACGCCGAGAGATTTCAGTCAGCGGATGCCGCGCAAGCAGAAGAAACTGGCAAGGGATTCGGCGGTGCTCGCGAAGCTGCGGGGCAGCAACGTCGTGGTCGTCGACGGCTTGGCGTTCGAGAAGCCGCGAACGAAGGATTTTGCAGGGATCCTGAGGAATCTGAAGATCGACCGCAGTTGTCTGGTGGCCATCAGCGACTACGATGAGAATATCTATCGGTCTGCACGGAACATCCGGAAAGTGGCCGTGCTGCCCATCGCCGACCTCAATGCGGCGGATATCGTCAATCATCGACAGGTGCTGTTCACAAAGGACGCGCTGACCTCGTTTCTGGATCGAGAGGGCGGCAGCGGCGAGGAGAACGTGACGGACCAGGTATAGCGGTCTTTCGGCAGCCGATTGTGGCTTGGAGTTCGAGTTTTCGATGGATGACTACAACGTAATAGTCCGGCCGATTATCACCGAGCAGGGAATGCATTTCGCCAATGTCAAAGGCGCGTATTCCTTCGAGGTGAACAAAAAGGCGAATAAGACGGAAATCAAGAATGCGGTGGAGAAGATCTACGGGGTGAAGGTGCAGAAGGTTAGGACCGCCAACCATCGGGGCAAGCATCGCCGGCGGGGCAGGACCTTCGGCATGACCCCGAGTTGGAAGAAGGCCGTGGTATACCTGGAGTCCGATTACCACATCGATCTGTTCTGATCGGGCGGATCCTGGAAAGAGATAGACGCTATGGGCATCCGAATCTATAAACCGACAAGCGCCGGCCGTCGAAGCGGTTCGGTGAACGATTATGCCGAGTTGACGACGGACAGGCCGGAGAAGACGCTGTGCCGGAGAATCGGCAAGAGCGGCGGCCGAAACCACCGCGGCATTATTACGACGCGGTTTCGCGGCGGCGGGGCCAGGCGGATCTATCGGCTCGTCGATTTCAAGCGCAAGAAGGACGGAGTCCCCGCGAAGGTGGTGAGCGTCGAGTACGATCCGAACAGGAGCTGCTTCATCTCGTTGCTCGAGTATGAAGATGGTGAGAAACGGTACATCCTGGCGCCGCTCGGCATTGCGGTGGGCGACGTGCTCGAGAGCGGGCAGGTGTGCGAGCCGAAGGTCGGCAACTGCATGCCGCTGACGTCGATTCCGGCCGGTCTCGAGGTGCACAATGTCGAGATGACGGCCGGCCAGGGCGGCAAACTCGTCCGCGGCGCCGGCAACGCTGCGAAGATTGTGGCGAAGGAAGGTAACTGGGTGACGATCGTTCTGCCAAGTGGTGAGATGCGGATGGTCCGGAAGGAATGCCGGGCGACGATCGGTCGAGTGAGCAACCCGGATCATCAGAATATCAAGATCGGCAAGGCGGGCCGGAAACGTCATTACGGTCGCAAGCCGCATGTGAGGGGCAAAGCTCAGAACCCCGTCGACCACCCGATGGGCGGTGGCGAGGGCCGGGCCAACGGTGGGCGGCATCCGTGTTCGCCGACGGGACTGCTGGCAAAAGGCGGAAAGACCCGAAGGCCCCGCAAGGTCAGCAACGGCCGGATTATCCGAAGACGAAAGAATAAGCGGCAGGGCCAGTTGGTGCTCTAAAGACGATAAGAGAGACGAAAGCATGGGAAGATCTCTTAAGAAAGGACCGTTTGTCGACGAGAAGCTGTTTGCCAAGGTGAACAGGCAAACCGCCGAGGGAACGCGCAACCCCATCAAGACGTGGGCGCGAAGATGCACGATCGTTCCGGAGTTCGTCGGATTCACCTTCATGGTCCACAACGGCAAGTTGTTCAACAAGGTCTTCGTGACGGAAGACATGGTCGGGCACAAGCTCGGGGAGTTCTCGATCACCCGAACGTTCAGGGGACATTCGAGCAAGAAGATCAAGTAGGAAACGCGGCGTATCGTGGATCGAAGAGCGATCCACCGGGCGTGGGATTGGGCTTATGTTGAGCGCTACGAAACTGAAGGAAATCGCCAAACAGCAGCAGGTGGGCGTGGAGGACCTGGCGCGCCGCATCGTGCGCGGCGGTCTGGACATGAAAGACGCTGTTGCGGCGGTCAGGAACTGGCAGAGAGGTCTGTTCAAACCGCAGCCTCGAAGTGAGGATGTCCGCCAGCTCGCCGACGCGCTGTCGGTCGAGGTGACGGAGATTGCGGATTGGCATTCGTCCTACCAGTATGCTCCGCTGTCGGCAAGGAAGGCTCGGCTGGTGACGGAATTGATCGTGGGGCGCCCCGTGCAGGATGCGATGGACGTCCTGAAGTTCACCCGCAAACGCGCCGCTCCCATGGTGGATAAGGTGCTCAAGGCCGCGGTTGCGGATGCGGACGAGCAGCAGGCGGACGTCGATACGCTGTATGTCAAGGAAGCCCGGGTCGATGACGCCGGGGTCCGCATCGGGACCAAACGCTGGATTCCCAAGGACAGGGGCCGGGCCCATCCGATTCGCAAGAAGGCCTGTCACATACACGTTACGGTGAGCCAGACGTGAGGAAAGAACGGTAAGAACGAGTATCGAGATACCTGATTATGGGTCAAAAGACTTCTCCAACAGGCTTTAGAACGGGAATCACGCTGGGCTGGCAGAGCACGTGGTTCGCCCCGAAGAGCAGTTACGGTGACTTCCTCGTGGAAGACCAGAGGATCCGCAGATACATCGACGCGCGGTTTAACCGGAAGATGCCGAAAGGGGCGGTCGCGAAGGTCGAGATCATCCGGACGCGGAACGAGTTGAAGGCTACGCTGCACAGCGGCCGACCCGGCGTGGTCATCGGTCCGCGGGGTGGAGAAGTCGATAAAGTTCGGGAGGAGCTGGAGGGTTTGACCGGTCGCAAGGTGACCGTGAACGTCGTCGAGATCAAGGAGCCCGACCTGAACGCGGTACTCGTGGCCGAATCCATTGCCGAGCAGCTCGCGAAGCGGGCGTCGTTCCGGCGGACGATGAAGCAGTATTGCGAGTCCGCAATGAACGCCGGCGCCAAGGGGGTCAAGATCACCTGTTCGGGGCGCCTGGCCGGGTCCGAAATGGCCAGGACCGAGACCCAGAAGCTCGGGAGCATTCCGTTGCATACGCTGGACGCCAACGTTGACTATGCGATGTCGACGGCTCGGACCACCTACGGAGCGATCGGAATCAAGGTCTGGATCTACAAAGGGAAGTTCGGCGAAGAGATCGAGCCGGTAGAGCGGAAGCGTCGGCGACCGCCGCGACGGGTCCCGCCGTCGTCGATGAGGGGGCAGGACGCCCGGGGGCCGCGGAGCGCGAAACCGGCTGCACCTGTCGCGACGGAACGAAGTGGAGCCGCGGGGAGTGGTCCCGCGTCGTCACCGAAAGTCGAGGGTCAATCGTAAGGCGGCGGCCGGACGAAGGATTGAAAGAGGTCTGTAATGGCGTTGATGCCAAAGAGAGTGAAATTTCGCAAGAGCCAGCGAGGCCGGATGAAGGGCAACGCGACGCGGTGCAATTACGTCGCATTCGGCGACTACGGCCTCCAGGCCCTTGAGACCAGTTGGGTGACCGCGAAGAATATCGAAGCGGGCCGAGTTGCGGCGACGCACTTCCTGCATAGGGAAGGAAAGGTGTTCATCCGGATCTTCCCGCACAAGCCGGTGAGTTCGAAGCCGCTGGAGACGCGGATGGGCAAAGGCAAGGGCGAGCCCGAGTTCTGGGTGGCCAGGGTCCGCCCCGGGCAGATCTGCTTCGAGATCGGCGGCGTGAGTGAGGACGTGGCCAAGCAGGCCCTGTCGCGCGTGGCGCACAAGATGCCGATTCGGATGCGGCTTGTCAAACGTGGGCATGCAGTCTGAGAGAGGATACGACGGTGAAGGCCAAGCAGTTGAGAGAAATGAGTCTGGACGAGGTGCAGAGCACGTTGGAAGACTTTGAGAAGCGCCTGTTTGATCTGCGATCGCAGGCGGTAACGGAAAAGCTGGAAAACTCGAAGGCGATTATTAACACACGGCGGGATATCGCCCGCATTCGGACGGTTCTTCACGAGCAGAGCAGATAATCGCACGGCCGGTGCGAAGGCGGGAAGTTGCCTGATTATGGAAACAACGAGAAGAGCGAAGACATTGACAGGCGTGGTGAGCAGTAACAGCGGCAACAAGAGTATCCGGGTGACGATCGACTACAAGGTCAAGCACCCGAAGTACGGCAAGTACATCGCCCGCCGAACCAAGGTGGCTGTCCACGATGAACAGAACCAGTGTGGCGTGGGTGATTTGGTCGAGATTACCGAATCGAGGCCCTACAGCAGAACGAAGAGCTGGCGCGTCGTCCACGTGGTCCAGAAGGCAGTCCGGGCGTGAGAATCTGATACGAGATGAAAGAGTTATGATTCAGCAGCAAACCATCTTGGATATAGCCGACAATTCAGGTGTGAAGTCGGCCATGTGTATCAGGGTCCTGGGCAGGAGCAACTCACGGGGCAAGTTCACGCGTGCCACCGCGACGGTCGGGGACGTGGTCTGCGTCGCGATCAAGAAGTCGCTGCCGACCTGCCAGTTGGACGACAAGAAGGTGTACAAGTGCGTCATCGTACGCACCAAGACGCCCCTGAAGCGGGCGGATGGCAGCTACGTCCGGTTCGACAGCAACGCGGCCGTGATGATCGACAATGAGGGCAATCCCATCGGCACGAGAATCTTCGGTGCCGTCGCCCGCGAGCTTCGCGAGAAGAACTATATGAAGATCATCTCGCTGGCGGGCGAAGTGGTGTAGCCACGGGTAGTGGAGTTTCAGACAGGAGCTGAGAGGCATAGCAGATGGCCTTGCATGTGAAAAAAGGTGATTTAGTGCAGATCATTGCCGGGGACCACAAGGGAGCCACCGGTCGGGTGTTGCACGTGTATCCGGATGCCAATACCGTGGTCGTCCAGGGCCAGAACATCGCCAAGAAGCACGTTCGGCCTTCCCGGCGGAACCCGCAGGGAGGACGCATCGGTGTGGAACAGCCGATCCACATCAGCAACGTCCTGCCGGTGAACCCGAAGACGTCGGAGGGCACGAGAGTCCGCTACGTCCGGGCGAAAGACGGCAGCAAGAAACGCGTCGCGGTGGACGGCGGCGAATTGGGAACCGTTAAGAGGGCAAAGTCGTGATCGCCGGCCACAGCCATGTGGGGCCAAGGGCCGGTGTAACAGAGCAAAGAACGATATGGCACGCTTAAAAGACCTGTATAAATCGAAGATTGTCCCCGAGCTGGAGAAGGAATTCGGCTACAGTAGTGTAATGGCCGTGCCTCGCGTGGAGAAGGTCGTGATCTCGATGGGAATTGGCAAGGCCACTCAGGACAAGAAGTTCCTGGAGCTGGCGAAGAGGGACCTGGCCATGATCAGCGGGCAGGAGCCGGTGGCCTGCAAGGCCAAGAAGAGCGTCTCCAACTTCAAGGTTCGCGAGGGCACGGAGACCGGCCTGAAGGTCACGCTGCGCGGTGTTCGCATGTACGAGTTCATGGACCGGCTGATCAACCTTGCGATCCCCCGGGTTCGGGACTTTCGCGGCTTGAATCCGAGCAGCTTCGACGGGCGCGGCAACTATTCCATGGGGCTGGCCGAACAGAGCGTCTTCCCGGAAATCAATCCGGCGAAAATCGAGTTTCAGCAAGGCATGAACATAACGTTTGCCACGACGGCCGGGACGGACGAGGAGGCACGTAAACTACTGTCGCTGTTCGGCATGCCGTTTCGAGGCCAGGCGACCAGCAAGGCGGTCGGGTAGACCCGCCGGCGCAAAGAATAGAGTGGAGTGCTTGAATGTCAACCAAAGCGCTTGAAAACAAGGCAAAGAGAAAACAGAAGTTCCGTGTCAGACAGTACACTCGTTGTGAGCTTTGCGGCCGGTCGCACGCGGTCTACCGCAAGTTTAAGGTCTGCCGTATCTGCTTCAGGACCTTGGCGAACGAAGGCAAGATACCCGGTGTGAAAAAGGCAAGCTGGTAG
>CBFDDG010000004.1:0-30068 GCA_965603505.1 uncultured Phycisphaerae bacterium
CAACATGGACCTGGTAAAGCTCCTTGTCGAAGCAGGCGCCGATGTCAATGCAGGATCATGGCCTCCATTGTTTGGGGCCGTTGACAAAAACAATACGGCCATCGCTGAATACCTGATTGACCATGGAGCAAATATAAATGTATACCCTCTCGGGGGTTCTCTCGAGGGTTGGGGACCTTTACAGGAAACAGCCGTCATCAGCAACAGCATCGAGATGGCTAAATTGCTGATCGCAAAAGGGGGCGATATCAATAGCGTGATTTACCCTGCTCTTAATAGTGCGATTTACGAGAAGCGCAAAGACCTATCTGAACTTCTAATTCAACGTGGCGCTGATGTAAATACTATAGATAAATGGGGACACACGCCACTGTACTTTGCATTAGTTCGCTATGACGATTTGGATATTATGAACATTCTGATTGCCAATGGCGCCGAGGTGGATATTAAGCACCCGGGTGGAGAGACAGTCTTAATGTCTGCAGCTACAGCAGGCAGAACAGAAGCTGTAAATCTGCTCTTAGAAGCAGGCGCCAATGTCAATGCCAAGAATGATAGAGGTCAGACTGCCCTGCATAGAATGCTGGATGTCAGAATACACTCCGACTGGCAATACCGGCAGTCGAAGGATACGGTTGAACTGCTTCTAAACAAAGGAGCAGATGTGAACTTGAAGGACAAAGACGGCCGGACACCGTTGCATTTGGCTGCCGAGTCGGCTGATCGAGATATTGTCAAACTCCTTCTGGACAAAGGGGCTCGCGTCAATGAGAAGGATGATGAGTCCGGATTTACCGCCCTTCATCATGCTGCGCGCTTTGGCAACAAGGACGCAGCAGAATTGTTAATCGCCAGGGGCGCCGACATCAATACCAAGGATAAACAGGGTCTTACTCCTTTGTACATTGCGGTCAATCATGACTATCAACTCGCTGAATTCCTCATAGACAAAGGTGCTGATAGCAGTATTAGAACCGAGTCGGGTCAAATTCTTCTCCAGTTGGCTCAACAAAGAAAACAAATCGAGTCAACAGTCCCGGACCTGCTATTTGACGGAGTGGGAGAACCAAATAGCTCATTCGGCCCTCGCATCGCCTGCGGCGATGTCAATGGAGATGGATACGACGATATACTCATAGGAGCGTCGCATTACCATAAAAATCGAGGCCGAGTGTACTTGTTCTACGGTGGGCCGGACGTGGACACCACTGCCGATTTAATTCTCGAAGGACAGAATGAGGGAGACCGTTTCGGCGACGGCATTGCCTGTGGCGATATCGACGATGATGGTTATGAGGATATCGTTGTTGGAGCAAGCGGTTACCCCGAAAAGCAAGGTCGTGCCTATCTCTATTGGGGCCGTGACCGCAATTTTATGGATGCTAATCCGGATAAGATCTTCGACGGAGAGCAAGAGAAGCACTCATACTTCGGGTACGGTCAGCCTGCTATCTATGATATAGACAATGACGGCTATGATGACATTATCGTTGGTGCATACTGGTCGGGCCATAGTAAAGGCCGAGCTTATCTCTACTATGGGAACACAAAGGAATTGATGGATACATCTGCTGATCTGATATTCACCGGAGGAGAAAAGCCAGGAGAACAGATCGGCCTTGGAATTGCCTGTGGTGATGTTGATAAAGATGGCTTTGGAGACATAGTCATTGGAACTTGTCTCACGCAGCAAGGGCTGGCATATCTCTATTATGGCGACGGCAAATCCAATATGGATACGAGAGCCGACGTTGTCTTCAAAGCACGATCCGATAATGATTACTCTGGTCGCCCCATACTATGTGTTGACCAGAACAGGGACGGCTGTGATGATGTACTTATCGGCGACACATGTTACAATAATCGGCGAGGCCGTTCCTATCTCTTTTATGGCAACTCGAATCGGAGCCTGGATACCGCTCCGGACAAGATTTTTAATGGCGAGGTTGAAGGTAGTCTCTATGGTCTTCAAGAGGTCTGTGGCGATATCGACGGTGACAAGGTGAATGATCTAATCATTGGAGCCTACTTCTACCGACAACGGGTTGGCAGGGTATATGTCTATTGGGGCAAGGACCTCTCCGCTCCTAATCCAAAACCAGGCACGATTCTCACAGGAGAAAATACCAGAGATTATTTTGGCTTTGGATTAGCATGTGGCGATGTGAACAAGGACGGCTTCGATGATCTTGTTGTTGGAGCTTTCGGATACAAAGCCGGGGCAAAACAAGGGCGTGCTTATCTATACTACGGCGGACCGAAGAATAAATGAGGTCAACGGCAATCTTGTTCTGTCAAGTTAAGACCAGCAAACCCAAGTAGCTGCCACCGCAGAGCCTCGGAGATAGGTTTTCGGATGCGAATATTATCTCTTGGCAATCCCACAGATAGCATCCAGATGCCGCCAAAACGCGACTACCGTTTTATGCCGTTTTGCGCTTTAAATACCGCGATAGGATGCGAAGAAACGCGAAAGAATGCGAACTCTTGCGAAAATGCAAAAACTTGCTAAGATACTGAAAACAATAGACTTTTGGGCTTTTTGGCGAGTTTTCAAAGACTTCTGGAGTCAGCACCGCCGCATCCGACCGAGACGGACTCTAACGCGGCCACACCATAAGAAGGACGTCCCCGGCCCCCGGCACGACATCATTCGGGCCCAGCCGTTCCGGCGGCGGAAGCGGCTCGCCGCCCGGCCCGCGGCGCCGTGGTCTGCGGTCATTGAAGCGTCGACCCGGGCCGCCCGGTAATCCTGGCCGATCGCGCCCGCCGCGAAATCCGGGCCCCGGCCCCCCGGGACCCCGTCGCATCCCGCGGTGAAATTCACGTTCCAGCCGGGTCACGATTTCCTGCCAGCGGCTACGCTGCTCGGCCGTGAGCACGGTGCCGATTTCCTCCTTGACCGCCCCCAATTGCTCCTCAATCTGGGGACGGGCCTGTAGTCGAATCTCGTGGAGTCTCTGCATCCGCGTCTGCAAGATCTGCTGAATCTGCTTCGTCTGCTCGCGGGTGAGGCCAAGCTCCGCCCGAAACCTCCCCAACATCGCATTCGTCGCCATCTCCAAGTCCATGGGCGGCTGCCGCTCGGCCGGCCGGATCAGCAGCAACGTCCCGGCCGCACCGAGCGTCATGCCGGCCAGCAAAATCACCAAGCCGAAAAACGCCATTCGCCAGCGATGCAGCCCGCGCAGCAGCACCATCGGATTGTCATTTCCATCTGCGTGGTTCATCACATCGCCCATGAAATGGAATCCACGATTTCACGCAGTGGCCCCGTAGCGGAACGATACACGATGCCGGCCACGACGGCCGCCGGAACCGCCACGGCCGCCGACGCAGCCGCCAGCCACATCCACAAGCGTTCCGCCATGGAGACCGGCTCAAGCCGCTCGCCCGACAGAATGCCCAGGACACTGCGGGTCACGTCCACCCGAGGCGGCTCCTCGGCCCGCGCCCGGGCGGCAAGATGCTCGATTTGTCTTTCCCAGTTCATTGCATCAATCCCGTTTCACTCGTTTCCATCAGTTTGCGAAGCTTGTTGCGCGCCCGCAACGTCTGGACTTTCACCATGGTCCGCGTCCACCCGGTCCGCCGGGCGGTTTCAGCCACATCGCATTCCTCCAGGTACCGCAGCGTAAGGACCAGCCGGTCGCGAGGCGGTAGCTGGGCCAGCAGGCCGTGTAACAATGCGGCGGCGTCTGCCGGCTCCAGGGTATCCAGCACATCCTCATCTCCCGTCACTCGGTCCCAGTCCGCAGCCGTGAATGGCTCGCTCTGCTTCTGTCGGGCCGCTTCCTTCCAGAAGCGGTAACCAACCCGGGTGGCAATCCGGGTGATCCAGTGCTCGAACGGCGCCTCGGCGCGGTACGTGTCGAGACTCAGGTACGCTTCGACGAATACGTCCTGCATGAGCTCCTCATGGACCCGGCGGTCGCGACTGAATCGCCAAAGGATTCGCCCAACATGGTCCTGGTGACGCTCGATGAGGCGGCGATAGGCTTGCCCGTCGCCGCGTCGCGTCCGGTCGACGTCCTCCCCGTCACGCACTTGAGGACCTGCTTGCCCATCGTGCTGGGCATGCACGGCGAACAAGACGGCCCGCAGCGTCTCGAGGATCGCGGGCCGCAACGCGACAGAACCGAGCAGTAGACGACCTGTACCAGTCATGGTCCCAAGAGTACATAGAGCACAGGGACCCGAGCAAGGATATTCCATTGCACTTGACAGGCATTGGCCCCGCCTGAATGCGTGTCCCAGGCGGGGCCATGCTCTGTCCACCAAGTCTTGCTACGGCTGCCGGGACGGCCGGTTGCCCCTGCGGGCCCCATGGAAGGCCCGGATCTCTTCCTTGGTCAGCGCGCCGTCCTGGTTGGCGTCGGCTTTGTCGAACATCTGCTCGATCGGCGGAATCCCGCGATCCCGCGAGCGTCCCGCATCGGTTCCAGGACCGCCGGCAGGAGGCTGCCCGGGCGCACCGGGTCCATCCGGGCGTCTTTGAGACCGTGGTGCCCAACCGGCTCCTGGGCCGCCCGGCGACGGCTGCCCGGGACGCATCCGACCACGCTGGCCGGCACCCGGCTGCCAACGGCCACCCATGGCGCCGCCGAATCTGTCGGGCGTTCCTGGACGCCTCATCCTCCGGCCGGACTGGCCGGCCCTTGCCCGCATCTGCTCGTCGGCCGGACGCCAGCGTGCGAACAAACGGCGAGATCCGCTTTGCCCACGGCCCCACGGACACCACGATCCGGGGCCACCCTGCGGACCACCCGGTCCCATGGGCCTCTGCCCCCGGGCCCGAAAGCCCATGCCCGGCCCACCGGATCGCCCCCATCCCCGGCCGCGACCGCCGCCCCAGCCCTGGGCCATCACGTCACTCGCAAAAAAAGCGAGGACTACACCTGCGACAATCAGTGATTTCCATCCTGCCTTCATAATTGGCTCCTTTCAGTCTATCGTAGCCTGCTGTCTTCAATTCATTCCTACAGGGCCCTTCTTCTGAAAGGATAGTGAGGCCAATACCGTCGCCGGTTACACGGCGGCCGAGAAATCTCTCCAAATAGGGCGCGGCGGCACGCCTACGGCTTGCGTGCTCGGGGCCTCTGGAGGGGGAAGATCTCCGATTTGGTGCGCCCCTCGACAAGAATCCGTTCCATGCGCGCCAGAATGTCCGGATGCTTATCGGCAACGTCATTCTGCTCGCCAAGGTCCGTCTTCAGATTGAAGAGCTGGACTTTCTGGTCCGGCTTGAGGCGCACGGCCTTCCAGTCCGCCATGCGAACGCCCTGCCGGCCGTTCAACTCCCAATATAGATGATCGTGCTTCTTCTGCCCGTCGGACCGGCCGGTGAGCGCGGGCAGCATGGAGATCCCGTCAATGCCTGTCGGCATCGGCTCACCGAGCAGCTCGGCACACGTGGGCAGGAAGTCCCAGAACGCCGAGACGTGGTCGCTCTCGCTGCCTGCTTCGATCTTGCCCGGCCAGTGGGCGATGAACGGCACCCGTACCCCCCCTTCCCACACGGACCCTTTCAGGCCGTGGAGAGGTCCGGCGCTCTCGAAGAACTCGGCATCGACTCCGCCCGCATAGGTCGGGCCGTTGTCACTGGAAAACATCACCAGGGTATTCTCATCCAGATCCAACTCCTTGAGCAAAGCCATGATGCGCCCGACATCTCGATCCATTCGCGTGATCATGGCGGCGTAGCACGCCCGCGGATGCGGATGGGGGACATAGCCTCCTTTCTTCCCGTCATACGGCGGGTCTGGCCAAAGGCCCTTGTACTCAGCCAGCGAGTCCTCCGGCACTTGCAGGGCGACGTGCGGAATCGTGAACGGAACGTACAGAAAAAACGGCTTGTCCTTGTTCGTCCGGATGAATTTCAGGGCCTCCTCGGCAATCAAGTCATGCGAGTAGACACGCTCGGCGCCGTCCTCGTTCTCCTCGATCCGGAAGATCTCGCCGTCGCGCCAGAGGTGATTCGGGTAGAACGTATGCGCCTGCCGCTGGCAGATATAACCGAAGAAGTGGTTGAAGCCCTGTTTCTGCGGGGCGCCGGAGGTCCCGACGCGACCGAGCCCCCACTTGCCGAACGCACCGGTGACGTAGCCGGCGCGCTGAAACAGATGGCCAACCGTAAAGGTATCCTCGGCCAGCGGCCACTGGCCTCCGATCGTCGAGCCAAGCTTCCAGCCTTCCTGCCCGCCCATTTGCTTGTTGTTCCGCACCTGGGCGTGCCCCGTGTGATAGCCGGTCATCAGCGTACAGCGCGACGGGGCGCAGACCGGGTTGCCCGAGTAATGCTGCGTGAATCGCATCCCCTCGGCGGCGAGCCGGTCGATACTGGGCGTGCGAATCTTCTTCTGGCCGTAGCAGCCCACGTCGGCATAGCCAAGATCGTCCGCCAGGATGTAGACCACGTTGGGCCGTCGTTTCGCGCCTGCAGCCGCTGGAGCGCGAACAGACAGAGACAAAAAGCCCGCAACAGAAACGACGCCGCTGGTTTTCAGGAAATCACGTCTTCGCATCCTAATGTCTCCTATCGACTCATTCACCCGTCGGAAAATTGCCCACGATATCCTTGCTCCGACCGAAATCTCCGTCCGGCACAACGACCGCCACCCATGGCCTACTTCTGTCCAGCATCCTCGTCCGCCAGACCACGGTCGTAGAGCCCTTCTTCGGTTGGTTTTCCAATGCATCCGTATCGAGATTCCAGGCGCGGATTCGGAAATCCGCATTTCGGGGCCTTGCCATTGACAGCGTGATGGTCACATCGCCGCCGGACGAAGTCTCCTGTGACAGCGTGTAGCCGGCGTCACGCTCTGCGTCCGTGTCGTACAGATCGCACATCAGCCAGAGCCAGCGGGAGGACGGATGCACCCAGACCTCTTTGTAGTTGTAGCAGTTGTCGGCCGGCCAGTACGGGACATCGCGCTCGAAGTGCGTCTGAATCCCCACGGGCAGCGAGCCGGCCATATCGCCCGACATCGCCGTATACTGCGGCGCGTAGTCGTGGCCCTCGCCGTACATCGTGCTCTGGCAAAACGGATTGCGGCCGAGGACCCATTCAAGCTGCTGGCGGCACAAATCGAGAAGACGCGAATCGTTGCGCAGTCTCGCGGCGGCGGAAAGGCCCTTTGTCTGCGAGAGGACCGTGCCATGATTGCCGCGGAAGTCGTACCAGACGGGGAACAGCCGCAGGTAATATTCATCGCTCAGCCGCACGCCGTTCTGCACCTGCTCGCGGAACGTCGGTCTGTTGGACTCGTCTACACGATAAATCGAGGCCGGCAACATGCCATACGGGGCCGTGTACCGAGCGACGGTCGCATAGTACTCGCCATAGAGTGCGATCGCCGCATACCATTCCACCCAATCGGGATACTCGGGGAACAAGCCGCACAGCCGCGCCAACCCGACGATGGGTGCCTGCTCGTGGCCCCGGTGCGCATAGTGAAGAATCCGTTGCTTCGTCGGATCGGAGTAGAAAAAGCCCGTCAGTGGGGCATCCCAGGGCGGGATGCTCTGCTGCTGACAGCTCAGGACGGTCCGTGCGAACTCGAACGCCTTGTCGGCGTAATCCTGCTCGCCCGTCGCCTCGTACAGATCGATGGAACTCTGCAAAGCAGCCGCTGCTAATTCCAGGTTCACATTGCGCACCCGTTCTGCTGCGAAGCTCCAATCCTCCCGCGCCGCCCGGAGCGCATACGCGGCCCGGACCGGCTCCCGCTCCTTGAGGACGCGTGCGCCGAGTGCCTCCGCCGACGCGGCCAGGAAGTTCTCAAAGGGCTGACTCCCCGCCCTGACGGTCACATCATCGACGGTCCCCATGATGCCGTCCGTCCAGAAGTCCATGGTCGCCCAGGTACAGCGGCGGCCGTCGCCGAAACGCGTCTTGAGAAGCCAGTCCAGGCCCCAGCGGGCCTCTTCGACCAACCGAGAGGCCAGCGCAGAATCGTCCTGCCGCAACTCGCGGGCCAGCGCGAACATGGCATAGACCGCCTCCGACGTGTTGACGAGGCCTTGCGAGAGGTCGCCGGCATCATGCCACCCGCCGTTGATCACAATCTCCTTGTCGCCGTTACGGACGCGCCAGTCGCGGTGGCAGACATCGTGGATGCCCGGCACTTCCGTGCCACATCGCTGGCAGTAGAAGGAGTTGATCGTTTTCCAAACGGTATCACGCCAGATATCGCGGCGGATATCGAAGGACCTCGTGGTCGTCTCGCCGATCCGGATGAAGTACCGACCGGCTTCTCGTACCTCGGTGAAATCCAACAGGTCAAACGCACCAAGGTGCGTCGTCACATTCTGCACGGGCTTCCTCAGAACCACTCGATCGGTTCGTGCCTCAACGATCTGGAACGTCTTTTCCCTCAGGCCGCCGGCCATCGCGGTCTTGGATGCATCGAGAGGATACCCCGTATGACAGTACGCAATTCGCCCGGGCGCCACGTCCCAGCCTTCGAAGTGGTCCGCCTGGACCTTCTGCAGCTCAAGGTGATCGAAATCGTAGCAGACCGTCGCGGTCGCGCCCGGCTCGTTGCCCTGGAGGCGATAGGCCAGTTCCACGCCGGTGACTTTGTCCCGCCCGAGGTGGGCGATCTCCCAGACGATTTGCTGCCAGCGATTGGGTTCGAGCAGGACGAAGTTGCGTCCGTTGCGTCCGTACGACCCCGGCACCTTCTCTTCGCCGTCGTTGTGGAGAGCCAAGCACAGCGAGATGACGCGGAAGCCCGGCAGAGTCGGATACACCCAAAAAGAGATTCGATTGAAATCCGTCCAATCCTCGCCGTCGAACGTGCGTATAACGGTCGCCGACCCGAACGGCCGGCCGAGCACCGACCCAGGCTTGTCGCCCACCGTCGGCGACGTCAGGCGAAGCGCTTTCGTCCCGTCGTGCGACCGCTCCTCCGTCAGGCTCATCTCACCGAAGCCGTGATGAGACCAGCTATCCAGGTCCTCCATGTCGTCGAGCTGCCTCGCAGCCGACACCGGCTTGGCGAGCCAGCGATGCCGGATTGTATCCTCGTACGGAACGGGCATCGGCATGGAGGGTGTAATGGAAGAGACATTGCCTCTGGCGGTGACTCCCATAACCACCAGGAGTACCATACTGACAATCGGGAAGAAACGTGTCATGATTGTACCCACCTGTGCAAACGTCTAATTGGACCGGCTCACACCTCGACCACAGACCGGCCCTTCGGCAGGTCGAAACAAATCGTTGTCTCGCCGGCGTTCTGATGCCAGGCGCCGCTCCGGAGCCACAGCGGATTCTGCACGCGCTCCAGCTTGACCACGCCGCCGCGGGTCGTAACGGTCGGCGGCTGCGATGGAGTCTCATTCAGTCGCACGGTGAACCGTGAAGTCGCGAACGGCGCCTCACAAAAGATGCGGTTTCCCTTCCGGCTGATCGCCGTCAGCTCGCGCGCGGCCCAGTACCGCGAGATTTCGCCGAGCTTCATCCAGATCAGGTTGTCGTAACGCGTGTGGATGCGCTTCACAACCTCCTTGAAGATATTGAAGCCGACCTCCTCGCCATTGAAGTAGACTCCCGGCCAGTGGCAGACGAGAATCGCCGGCTCGCCCCTGTCAATCACCTGGGGCAGTCTTCCGCTTGTGAGATCCTCGGTAATGAATCGATCCGCCGAGCCCGGATTCAGGCCGTCCCAGCCGCCGAACCAGTCGCCCGTGCAGCCGATGATCGAGACCACGCATTTCGGGTCCGGGCCGTCGAGCCCGGAGGCGTATTCCACGCGAGGAGCCACACTCTGTTCATCTGTAAACAGGTGGCGGAAGTAGTGCGGAATCTCCGCGCCGAAGACGTCCCGACACGACTCCAGCGTGGCCTGCGCCAGTTCCGGCAGCACACGATTGCCGAAGCCTCCGGGCGTGGTGATGCCCTCGCAATCGAGCCCGACGTTTCGGAGGATGCGCAGGGCGTAACTCATGTAGTCGGCAAGCTGATCGACCGACTTGCCGTCCGTCCAGCGCCAGTTCTCCATGAAATACTCGGTCCGCTCCGGATACGGCCGTCCGGTCTTCGTATCGATGACCCAGGTGTGCGAAACCATCTCCGGATGGATATCCCAGTCCGGCATCATCAGTTCGCGGACAAGCCGGATGCTTTCGTCGAGTTCCTTCTTCGACCAGCCGGGCAGGTCGCGATCGAGCCAGCCGACGCAAGCCGGGTATGGAACGATGCTGTACTTGCCCTTGATGCCGTGCTCGTGGCACCACTGCCCGAATTTGCGTACGAAGGAATCCGGAATCTCCCGCGGCAGTTTCCGCCAGTCCTGCTTGTAGTTGTCCGGGAACGCCTCGGCGAAGTGCGGGATGCCGAAATGCGCAAGGTTCACAAGGCACGTCGAATCGTCGATGATCAGGCTCATGGGAACGCGGCCGCAGGGGTTCAGCACCTCCACAGGCGCCGGTCGCGCGGGGCGATCGCCTTTTTCCTGGGCCCTCGCCGTACCGCTCTGAAGACCCAATCTGACGGCGGCGGCAGTCAGTGCCAAGCTCCCCAGCAAGTGACGTCGCGACATGGAACCTTGTTGATGGATCGCCTTGACAACATCGAAATGCTCTTTTCGCTCGCGTGATTGACTGGCCATAAGCTGCCCTGCCCATGAAGTTCCATCGCGAATCATCTGACCGCTCATGGTAAACGCAAGCCTGTGGAGTGTCAACCCTCTTGCCCCCGAAAGCGAGGCGCCACGGGCCGTCTGCCTCGCAGCAATACCCTGGGATGGTCAAGTCACAGCAGCGTCTCCCTGTTGCCGCGTGGATGAATCCAATAATCCCATCTGGGTGGCACGCCGAAGCAGTTCGACGACGTTGGCGGCCCCCATTTTGCACATCAGATGACCTCGATGGACCTCTACAGTCCGGGGCGAACGATGCAGGGCGGTGGCGATCTCCCGGTTGTTCTTGCCGTCCAGCAGGAAGTACAACACCTTCATCTCGGCCCGTGTCAGGTTGAGGTTGTGGAGCGCCGCTTGCGAGGCGTGTTGCGCGAGCACGGCTCTGACGGTCGCCAGGAAGGTATCCCGATCCAGCGGCTTCTCAATGAAATCAGAGGCACCGGCTTTCAGCGCCCGCACCGCCATGGGCACGTCGCCGTAGCCCGTGACGACGAGCACGGGAAGCCAGGGCAACTGTCCTTTTGCGGCCTTCAGCAGTTCGATTCCGTCCTTCCCGGGCATCTTTACGTCCGTGATCAGCAAATCGCATCTCTCGCTCGCTAAGTGCGCGAGGCAGTCGTCGGCGCAGTGAAAACAGCACACGCACATGCCGACCCGTTCGAGCGTTTTGGACACGACATCGCACACCCTCGGCTCATCGTCCACAAACACAATGTGTTCTGTCTTGCTCTCGTCCATCGGTACACTCCATCTGCATCACGTCACTTCCGTTCGATGGGCAGCACAATGGAAAAGGTGGTCCCTTTAGCCCACCGGCTGTCCACTCGAAGCTCTCCCCCCATCTGACTGACGATGCGCTGCACGATACACAGGCCGAGCCCCGTTCCCTCGCCTGGCGGCTTTGTCGTGAAGAACGGCTCGAAGATGCGATCGAGGTTCTCCGGAGCGATCCCACCACAGGTATCGGTGAACTGCAGTTCCACCCGATCGTCCTGCCGGGCCCCGACAATACGCAAGGATCGCTTTTTCGAGCCGTCGGCCGCTTGGATGGCATTCTCCATCAGCGCGAAAAACAGTTGCTCAATATCCTTCGCATGCGTGTAAATCGGCGGAAGGCCCTCCAGCCCATGCGCTTCCAAACGGATACGGGCTTTCTGTGCGCTCTCCTCGAGCAGTTGTATCACCCGACGGGCCACGGCGGACAGGACGACCTCTTTGACGGCCTTTTCCGAGGTGCGCCGTGCGAACCCGCGAAAACGATCCACAATGGCTGTGACATGGGAGATCTCCGCAAGCACGTTCGTCAGGTCCTCGGAAACAACCGGCCAACAGGATGTCCCCTCCACGTCCTTCAGGACGTTCTGGATGGAAAGCCGGACCACGGTCAGAGGCTGCGTCAACTCGTGCGCCAGGGTGGCGCTGAGGGTCCCCAGAGAGGCCAGTTGCTCGGCCCGGATCACTCGCTCGCGATGGGCCTCCAGTTCATCCTGCGCCTGCTTGAGCTCATGGATATCGCGAGCGATAACGAGCGCGGCGGTTATTTCTCTTTCACTGCTCTTCAACACCTCCACGGTCGTGTTGTACCACCGCATCTCGCCGCCGACATAGGAAAGACTGACCGAATTTCTCCCTTTGCCTGTCCGGATCACGCTTCGAATATGCCCCATCTGGCGGTCAGCGATCTCTCTGGGAAACAGTTCCCACATACTCTTGCCGACGAAATTCGCCGGGGCCCCGCCGAGTCGTCTGCCGGCCGTGCTGTTCATGAATCGGAATACACCCTGCTCATCGACGATCGCAATCGCCTCGCCCGCATTCTCAACGACGGCGCGATACCGTTCTTCACTCTCTCTGAGCCTGCGTTCCAACTGCTTTCGCTCGGCAATGTCCGCGTTCAACTCGGCCACGAGCCATTCGCCGCTCTCCGCCTGGAATGGAATGGTGGTCACCTGAATCGGTCGGTTCCCCTCTTTCGGCAGAATCTCATCGGAGATGACGATTTGCTTTTCCTCGAAAGCCCTGGGGATTCCGCACCCGGAACATATGCTGTCTCGGCCCCTGAAGTACTCGTAGCACTTCCTCCCCTCATAAGGACCATATGACTTCTGCCACGCGGGGTCCACGTATCGAAGGTTGAAGTCTCCGTCAATAATATCGAGTCCGGTCCTCGTGGCGCCGAGGATAAACTCGATCTGCCGCTGAAGCTCTCTGACCTCCTCCTCTGCCTTCTTCTGCCCGGTTACATCCCGGACAATGCCTTGCGTGCCCACGATCCGGCCGGCGACCATGAGCGGGCCAACGCTGATCTCGACACAGTGCTCGTTGCCCTCCTTATCGTTCATCGCGACCTGGCTGCTCGTTCTCTGTCCGTTCAACCCCGCGGTTCGCAATTCCTGCAAGCTCGGAAACACGTCAGCGGAAAACCATTTCCCGTAGTGCGTGCCGACGACCTCCTCCGGGTCGAATCCCATGACCCGCTCCATCGCCCGGCTCACACTGAGGATAATCCCCTCGCGGCTTGTCGTGTAGATGATGTCATTCATGTTCTCGATGAGGTCTTCGCATCGCTGGCAACTCTCCAGGAGTTGCCGTTCGTCCGCGACGCCGTCCAGGGCCTGCAACTGCGACCGGGTCTGTGTGAGTTCCCGCGCAATGCCGTCTCGCTCGCTCTTGAGGGCGGCCACCTGCCCGCTCAGCCGTTCGTTGGCTCGCTCCAACTCAGCGATGCGATCCTGCACGGGCGTCGCCTTCTTCAAGGAAGGACGCCTATTCTCACGTCTCCCACTCATGCCACTCCCGTCACCCACTTTCACCACACGTAGCGAACGCCTGCATCAGTCCGACCGAGGACTGTCCAACGTCAACCGACGCGTCTGCCATGCCACGTCAAATCAACTGAATGTATCCTACACGAGGACGCCGAGCCAATCAAGAGAAAGTGCGACGGCCGGCCATATAAGATGAGAGAGCGGCAGATATGGTTGTCCGGCTATGTTTCGGCCAGGATGGCTTCCACGCTCTGGTCCGTCTGCTCGGATACCGCAGCCGACATGTCCTGACGACTCACCGGCAGGATCACGGTGAAGGTGGAGCCCTTGTCCAACTCGCTTTCGACCTCGATCCTGCCGCCATGACTGGCTATGATTCTGCTGACAATCGGCAACCCGAGTCCGGTTCCTTTGATCTCTTTGCCCGGCCGTTGAACGCGATAGAACCGGTCGAACACGTGGGGGAGATCCTCCTTGGGGATGCCGAGCCCTGTATCACGGATCTTGATCACAACGTTCTCATTCCGATGATGCGCCGATACTTGGACTCGCCCGCCTTCCGGCGTGAATTTGATCGCGTTGCTGATCAGATTGGCCAGGGCCTGGATGATCCTGTCGCTGTCGAAGACGACGCTGGGCAGATTGGCTTCGAGTTCAACGACCAGATCGATTCCGTTCTTCTGCGCGTGCGGCCGCATGGTCGTGCAGGCTTCCTCAACGGCGTTCGCAATGCCGCTCTCCCGCATGTCGAACTTCATCTTGCCCGCATTGAGCTTCTGGAAGTCGAGGACGTCGTCGATCAGCCTGGCCAGCCGGTCGATGTTGCGCTTGGCGAGATCCAGGAAATGTCTTTGGTCTTTCTTGATCTTTCCCGCCACTCCGTCCAGGACGATGATCACCGCCTCCCGGATGGCCGTCAGCGGCGTGCGGAGCTCATGCGAAACCGTGGAGATGAATTGGGCCTTCATCTCCATCGCTGCCTTCAGTTCCTCCTCCGCTCGTTTGCGGTCTGTGACATCATTCAGCGCCACGAGGACGTGCTTGCCCTCGTCCAGGTTGACCGGCTCGACACTCGCGGACAGCCACGGCCGGAAGGGCTCATCACTGCTGCTGAGCGAAGGTCGGATTTCACGGCCCCGAATCGCCTGCCCCGAAGCCAAGGTGGTCGAAATCAGATTCCTCAGCGAACAGCCCTCACACGAGCGCGTCGCTTCGGCACACTCGCTGAACTCGACACTTCGCGTGCAAGCCAGCGCCTGGCAGACGTCGTGATGGATGAGGTTCGGGTATCCCTTGCCCGACATCTGCCGGATGGCATCGTTGGCACGCACGACGCGCAGTTCCTCATCCAGCAGCAACATGCCCAGCGGCGCAGCGTCGAAAATGGCTTCCAGGTTCTTCTGCTTGCGGTCCAGGATCTCGTGGGTGCGCATCCGCTCGGTAATATCCGCATCGGCACCGCGATAGCCCAGCAACCGGCCCTCCTTATCGAGGATCGGGACGCCGCTGCGAAGCAGCCACACCACGACCCCATCCTTCCGGACGCTGCGTGCCTGAAACTCACTGAAGACATCCTTCCGCTCAAAGATTTCACGGGATCTCGCCTTCAGTTGCGCCGCGTCGTCGGGGTGAAAGAAGTCGTTGAGATGCCTTTTGCCCAGAATCTCCTCGACTTTGTAGCCCAGGATCTTTTCCACGACGGGGCTGGCGTAGGTGTACAGGCCGTCGGCATCCACTTCCCAGATCCACTCTCTGGCATTCTCCACGACTTGGCGGAAGCGTCTCTCGGACCTTCGCAGGGCCTCCCCCATGCGCTTGCGCTCCGTGATGTCGCGAACGACCCCGACGGATCCAGAGATCCCCTCGTCAGAATCCTGCACCACGCTGAGCGAGATATCGACGTCGATGATCTCGCCGTCGCCGCGGATCATTTTCGTCTCCAGATGGTGCTGCATGCCTTTGCGGCGAAGATTCATGGCGCAGATCCTCTGCCATTCGGACGGCGGGTACAGAGACCTGACGTCGCGAGCGAGCAAATCGTCCTTTCCCATGCCGAGCAGGTGTTCCGTGAACTGATTCCACGAGACCAAGCTCCCTTCCTTGTTCACCACCATGATGGCGACGGCTGAATTCTCGAAGATCGTGCGGTACCGCCGCTCGGCCGCCTGACACCGGCGCTCCACCTTCTTTCGCTCCAGCGCATAACGTATGGAACGCATCAGAAGACGGCCATCCACCTGTCCCTTGATGAGATAGTCCTGGACGCCCGTCTGCACCGCCCGGGTCGCCATGCTCTCATCATCGAGCCCGCCAAATACAACGATCGGAACCTCAGGAGCCTGGGTCTGCAGTCTTTCTATCGAGTCCATGCCGTGGCTGTCGGGCAGCCCCGGATCGAGCAGGATCAGATCGAATGGATGATCCCGCAGCAACTCCAGAGCACTGGCCAGGCGATCGGCGCAGCGAACCTCGTATCCGTGATGCGAGGACTGAGCCAGCAGCCCCTCAAGCTGCTTTCTGTCCTCAACGTCATCGGCAACGATCAGAAGTCGAATGGGCGTTGGCGCTGTCAATGGCATCCTTCTCGAGTCCGGTTTCTCAGGCACGTGCCGCATTGAGCGTCTCTCGGGCCCTCACCCGTCGACGTCGACAACTCACGAGTTCTATCCGAGCTTTCCGTCTTTCAGGATCGTGTGGATCTTATCCATGAGTTGCGCAAAGTCAAAGGGCTTGGTGACGTAGTCGGAGACCCCGCGGGCGGAAGCGGCAGCGATATCCTGCGGCTCGCACCGAGCCGTAAGCATGATGACGGGAATATGCTTGAGGGCCGGGTCCGCGCGGAGATGCTCGAGCATCTCGTGGCCGTTCATCCCCGGCATGTTCGTGTCGAGCAGGATGAGGTCGGGCTTCTCGGCCGCGGCCCGTTCGAGACCCTCTCGGCCGCTTGAAGCCGTCACCACGTTGCAGTTGGCGAACTTCAGCCGGTACTCGACGGTGCTGACGATGTCCGGCTCGTCGTCCACAACCAGGATTTTCACCTGTGATGTCTTCTTCTTGGCCCTGAACAATCCCAACATCCTGATTCCTCCTCTGACGTAGAAACGCAATGAACATCTCCCCAGGCAAATATCACCGCGGCCTGCAAACCGTGGCCCGGCGCCCGTGGAGCGGCCCGGCTAACGCTCGTGCTCGAGACACTCGGTGGTATCGTTCCCCCCCCGCTCTCCGGCTCGCGGCGTCAGCAGAGACATTGTACGGATCCGATCGGACTGGGCCGCAACATCATCCGGGATCGACTCATCTCCATGGATATGCGGCGACAGGAGCACGACCAACTCCGAACGGTTCGTCACGGTAATCGTACTCCGGAACAAGAAGCCAATCAGCGGCAGGTCACCCAGAAGCGGAATCTGATTGACGACCTCGACGTCCTCCTTCCGACGGAGCCCGCCGATAATCACGGTCTGGCCGTCCTTCAACAGTAGCGATGTATTGGCGCGTCGTGTATCGACCACCGGCACACCTCTTGTGCTCTCGCCGGTCCGGACGTTCTGCTCCGTGTCCACGGTGAGAAAGATGTTGTTGCCGTCCGTCACCGTGGCCAGAACCTCCAGATTGACGCCGACTTCCTTGAACTCCGTCGAGGTCAACGCGCCAACACCGCCGGCGGCGGTATCAATCACTTCCTCATAGGGGATTTCTTCGACCGCCTTGATCGTGGCGGTCTGGCCGCTGACGACGAGGGCACGTGGGCTGGCCAGAATCTGCACGTCTCTCTTCTGCTGGATTGCATGGAGCACGTGCCGGATGGTGCCGCTGATCAGGCTGAAATCGCCTCCCAAGCCGACGGTATTATAGGCGGTGGCACTTCCAATCATCTCCGGGGTCGGCGGAACAGCGGAAAGCCGTGAACTTGTCAGGTTCTGTCTATACACGACGTCGTAGAGGTCGGTGGATAGAAGGTCCCAGTTGACGCCGATCTCCGTGTCGTCGCGCAGTTGCACGTCCAGAATGACGACCTCGACCATGACTTGGCGCGGCGTCCGATCGGCCTTCTTGACCTCCGCCAGAATCTTCCGCAAGCTCTCCGGCGTATCGCAGATCACCATTGAATTGTTCTTCTCATTTATGGCGACCGTCCCATACGGCGTGACCATCTTGTCCAAGACGTCTTTCAGGCCCTTTGCGTCAAGGAATTTCAGAACGACGGTCTCAAGCAGTAGCTCAGGGGGCTCGGCAAGCTCAGGCACAGCCGCAAGTCGCGGCCCTTCCGGCTTGCTTTCGCGTATAATCGGGGCAAAAGGATCCTTACGTCCAACGTCTTGAACTGACTCGATCGAGGGCTCAGCAGCCCACAAACGTGTGCGTCCACGCCAAGGCATTGCGAGACTCATAACGACAGCACAGAACACAACATACGTGCGAATCGATTCACTCATCAGAGGAATCCTCCTTGTCCGAGATGACCCAGATGGTGAGAGCGACATCGCACCTGAGCCGACCGGGGTCCGCATTGGAGACTTCTATCCGACAGGAGTCTATCCAGACATCGTGCAGGTGGCCCTGGATGTGCTCGAACAACACGGTCAAATCCTCATACTGCCCTGCTACTGTGAGGTTTGCACGATGCGCGACGAGGGTCGGAACGTCGGACGGCATTCCCGTACCTGGCTGGCTTCGCTCAAAGACGAAATCCACAGAGGCCACCGTACAGCCTACCCCTTCCGCAAAACACTCGAGACGACTGAAGAACTCTTTCGCCTGGGTCACGGTAAAGAACTTCTCGCGGAGCGCGTTCCGTTCGCCCTGTATTGCCTGGAGCTTTCGTTCCTTCGCCGCAATGGCGATGCACACGGTGTCCTTCTTGTTGGCAATGCTGCTAACAACCGGCTCATATCCCTGTACCGCTTTGAGATACGTCACATGCGGCCACAGGATCCAGCCACAGGCCGTGATCGAACTCACAAGGATCAGGGCAGCGGACATACTGGCTCTCTTCGAGCGATTAAACGAGTTGACACGATCAGCAAACACAGCATCCTCCCTATCGCGTAGTTCGTAACAGGCAGTCTATCTCGTACTCAATAATGAGGCGGTCATCCCGCTGTCTGTCCAGCTTCGTCAAACACACGGACGCGAACACCCCTCGGTCGTCAAGCCCTTGGACGAACGTCTGGGCGGCACCGTAGGACAGCGTCAAACCTTTGACTGAGAGGCTACGCGCCTCTCGGCTCCACAAGCGAGTGATACACACATCGGTCGGGGCTGCTTCTCTGATGACGCGTAGAATCGACGGCCAATCCACATGGCTGTGTCCGCGCAGAACCTCGTTCATCTGCTCAAGATCGCGCTCGGTCTGTTTGATCTGGCGATCCAAATGACGGGCTTCAGCCGCCAGCGCGGGAGTCGTGTAGAGCTTCTCGGCGAACCGCCGATGGTCGAGATCCTGGTGCATCTTCTCGGTCGTTCGGCTTATGACATGGAGCGTTAACAGCACGGCAAGAAAGATCAATGCAGCCGCAGTAGCCGCCATGAATATGCGCCTGCGGGAGGACCGCGTCTGCGTTACGTCGCCGGGAAGCAAGTTGACTTTCCAGGCGTCGTCGTCCGCGTCCAATAATTTCAGAGCCAAGCCAACCGCCACTGCCGAAGGCCGATCGGCCGACGGACGACGCTGTTCTTCCGCCGCCGCCAGGTCCACGCCACTTGAATCGATTACCGCCAGCGTCTCAACGCCCGTCTCGGCCCTCAAGAACGCCACGGCTTCCGGCGTTATCGGGGCAGCGTCCCGGACAATCACGGTCCCTTGCCACTCCGCGCCGGGCTCGGATGAGTCCACGTCGTGATACCGTGTCATCGCTCGGATTTCTTCGGCCAGCCATTGGCAGACATGCTGGGCCCCTTCCACCTCCACCGGGATGCTCTTGACTCTCGCCAGATCCACCCTCCCTTTACGGAGCAGACACGCTGCAAGATAGTGCCCGTTGATTTCTGCGACAAGTCTCTTGTCGGTGTGCATGGGAAGGGTCTTCTGGCGATCCGCAGCTCGCGTGTACGCCAAGACCACAGGCTCGATGACTTCCACCGTCAGACCCGCCGCAGCGCAGGCTCTTACCAGCGTCCGGATCTTGTCTCTTTCCGTCGCTATAGACAGAATTCGCTTCTGAGAGTCCGTCCCGCCACCAACGGCACAGAAATCGGATACGATGTCCTTGCCCGACAAAGGAACGTACTGTCTGAGCTCTTCCTCTACGAAGTCGCCGACGTTGGCCGGCATCTGCTTGGGCATGTCGAGCACCTGCAACACCAGGGGATTCACCGACATGCCCACCGCCGCTTTCATTCTCGGTATCCTCGTGCGTCTCCGGAGCTTGCGAAGCGCTTTCGACAGCACGTGGACCTCCACAAGACCTCCATCGCATAGCACGCCCTGCGGCAGCGATATCGATCCCGCACGAACCACCTTATACCCAGACGGATCTTCCGAAATCAGCGCTAGGCTGACCCGGTCTTGGCAGATATCGATCCCCAGAGCTGTCTTGGCGCGACCCTTCATTCATTGACCCTCACCCTGTCGACCCTGATCACGTATGGCGGTCCGTTTGACGAGATGGTCAGCTCTGCCTGAACGCGAGCGACAAAGCCGCGCGACGTGGTTCCGGTGGCCGTAATACCTGTCCCATCCACCGTGACCGTGTACGAACCGCCGTTGAATGCTTTGTTCGAGAAACCTGCATCCCAGCTTGAATCTGAACGCAACTGAGCGAGCGCGTCATTCAGCCCCGCCTCTGCCGTTGCCAACGCTTCGGCACTATAGACGTGATTCTGCATCAGTTGTATCTCTTCAGCATTCATCTGTAGGTATCCCATCACGACCGCTCCGAGCAGGGCCGTTACAAAGACAGCCATTAAGAGAGTAGAGCCACGTCTGTCATTGTTTCGGCTCATCAACCCACGCTCCGCCACTGTGGCTCTTACACGTAGGCACCCACACGTGCGACCATCGTGCCCAGCCCCTTTCCTCTTTTTCAGAGCTGCTCGTATAGGATCAACGGACAAGCCACTGTGCGGATCATCTGTCGAAACTGATGGCACCGAGTATCGCTGTGACATCAGACACACCAAATCGCCGCTTTTTCTGTCTTCTCTTCGCATACGGAGAAACGTTCAGGGCCTGATCGGCAGCACCATCGCCGGATCATACGTTAGAACCACCGCCTTACCGTCAGAATCAGAATCTTCATAGACACAAAGATGGTTGTTCGGGTCTATCCGTGCCAAGGCCGGCCACATCCCTTGAGTCGTATCAAACTCGATACGCGTGCCCAGCCCGCCTACCGTCCAGGTGTTGGGGTCTACGACCAAGACAGTGGCCCAGCCATCAAAGCCAAGTCCGGTATAGGCACAAAGATAACGAGACGAATCGATCTGAGACAACGCCGGGCTTTTTCCATCGGAACCGTCAAACTCGAATCTTGGGCCTCCTGAAACCGTCCAAGTACCGGTGTGTACTGTCATAACAAGGGCCCAGCCGTCCGCGAGGGTTCCAGTATAGGCACACAGATAATGCGTCGCATCTATTTGTGCCAGAGCCGCATCTTGGGCCTGCGTATCATCGTACTCGAACTTTGTCCCCCCGGAGATTGTCCAGTCACCTGCATCAACAGTGAGGACCATCGCCTGCCCATCGTCGAACTTGTCGGCATAAGCACAGAGGTAATGCCCGTCGTCTATCTTGGCCAGAGCGGGTGTGCCAGCATGATCGGTATCGTACTCAAGCGGTGTCTCTTTCGTGATTTCCCACGTCCCTGTATCGACCGTAAGGACCACCGCCTGCCCATCGTCGAACTTGTCTGCATAAACGCAGAGATAATGACCGTTGTCTATCTTCGCTAGAGCCGGTGTGCAAGCATGATCGGTATCGTACTCAAGCGGTGTCTCTTTCGTGATTTCCCACGTCCCTGTATCGACCGTAAGGACCACCGCCTGCCCATCGTCGAACTTGTCTGCATAAATGCAGAGATAATGACCGTTGTCTATCTTGGCCAGAGCGGGTCTCATTTGCTCTACCATACTGTCAAACTCGAATGCCGTTGCCCGAGAAACCGTCCAGTCATCCGTATCCACTGCCAGGATGACGGCCCGGCCGACCGATCCGGGTCCGGCATAAACGCATAGAAAATGCGTCGAATCTACTTGTGCCAGAGCAGGCGTTGTTCCCTGAGATACGTCATATTCAAGCAACGCCCCAGCAGTCAGCGACTCGTCTGTTCCAGAATCCGACCGCGCGCGAAGATACGCCGAAGTCGTATAGGATCTGTCCTGGCCGAGCGAGGCGGAGTTGATCACCGTTGTTGTGATCTCTACAAATCGAATGGAATTGACGTCTGTTGATGGTGTGTCCAAATCGCAGGCATCGCAGCAGGTGAACTGCAATTGGCTAACAGGTCCTGCTAACTCTGAAGCATCTCCGACTGTGCCAAACTCCACATAGCCATCACCAGCGATGTCATACCGCAGAGTCTGTTCGTTGCTGTCTTCGAACTCGATATGGCCTCGCACCTCGGAAGGCGAACTCACGGCCGTTATCTTCCTGGCCGTGCTGAGGTGCCGGTGCATATGTTCTGTCAGGACCCTGCCATTTTGAAGCGTTTCACTGTTACCCGCTTTTGAATCCCAACTGTTTCTGATAGCGACGAATAACGGAAGGACTGTCCCCAGCACGATGCCCATGATCGCGGTGGCGATGACCAGTTCGAGAACGGTCATACCCCACTGATGACCTCTGCTGTTATGTCTTTGCATGCGGCTCATACACAATCTCAGTACCCAGTGACTATAGTTTCGGCACAGAAACACTCCGTCGTTATGACTCATCTCCGCACAGGCTACGAAAGACCCAAGTTGCGGGAAGGCATTCGGAAAGGTGCGGCCTTAGATGCTCATGCACGTCTTTATCAGACCGATGATTGGCCCGCTCCGGCAAAATATCCCCCAGACAGGGAATGACCGATAATGCCGGGCCCCGAAAAGGCCCAGAAATAAGACAACGGCATCTCGCTGGGCCGAATCCTCACGGACCCGGCCAGCGCCGAGCGAGATACGTCGAGAGACTAACCGCCACCTCATCGGGCGCCAGAGCGCTGTCTTCATTCATATCAAGACCGACTGATAGCATTATCAGCCTCAGGCTTGAGTCCTCATCATCGGCCACTGTACACAGGAAACCCTCACCCAGCGCACGCGACGTCTCAGTAAAACAGTCATCGTAGTGATAGATGGACCGGGCCTTGATCCGGTCGAGTTCCCGCTGGGCAAACATCAGGCTTCGCGTCTTGCGCTGGATCGCCCGGTCTGTGACCTGAGCTACCGTCAGCGCCTTGAGAATGGGCACGATCGCGACGAGTAGCAGGCCCGAAGCCACAACAGCTTCGGTCAGTGTTACGCCGGACCGCCAGCCCCAGACACGTTTCGGACTTCGACCACGACGGTCGGACCTGCTAATCAATTCTCTCCAACGCATTTGACCATTCCTGTCGCTGATACAATCGTGATGGTGAACGTCTTGCCTTCAGTGGAAACCTCAAGCTGAGTGTCACTTCCATCCTTTAGACTACCGAGAACCCCGAACTCAAAGCGCTGTCCGCCGACACAACAGACGGTTGCTGGGATGTTCTGACTGACCACGACGGTGGAATCTTTCAGGTCAACGATCTGGTAGCCGCTGTATGGGCTCGCACCGGTCATCACAAGCCCGAAGCCGCTCGTGTTTTGTGCGGCATTGAGGAGCGCCTGCGAACGGGCGCGGCGCAGGTCCGTGACAAGTTGACGAGCGATGGCGTCGGCCTCTGCACGACGCACTGCACCGTACTGAAGCCTGGGCACAGCGACACAAGCGAGGATCCCAACAATGAGAACCACCACAACGATTTCCACCAAGGTGTGTCCGCTTCGCATCACGACGTCACATACGCTCACAAGATCAAAGATGGCTGCCGATCTCCGCGCCCATCCTTCTTCCGGTTCCTTTGTTGGCGCGCTTAGCCCCCCTGGGTATGCTGCTCCGGAGTACTAATGCGTGTGATCGGATACGCGATGCGTCGTGGTGCTGTAGCTGTACACGGTCCCATAGGGGCACTCAGGCGCACCGTCCGGGAAGAAATTCGGATCCGTGGTCAGATCTGACAACTGGCTGGGCCAATCACCTTCGTTCGCATAGTACAGCTCAATCTGTGAATTGATCAGATCGACATTTGTCTTGCATGCATTGATCTTGGCGTTCGTCGCGCCACCGATAATGCGTGGCACGGCGATGGCGGCCAGCGCGCCCAGGATCATCACCACGACCAGGAGTTCCACCAGAGTAAACGCCCTATTACTGCGCATCGTATTCTCCTTGCTCTCAGTGCAATTCATCCCCCTGCCACTGGTTCTATCGGCTCAAATCGGCCTCCGCTTTATGACAACTGCTCCACGCAAGCGATAACGGGCAACCTGCTGTTGCTGCTCTGCCCACCGGCACAACCGTCATTTGAGGCAGGCCATGTAGTCGAACATCGGGAGATACACTCCCATCAAAATCAGACCGATAATGATGCCCATGAGGACGGTCAGGCTCGGCTCCAGCTTCACCAGCAGAGAAGTCGCCAGCCTGTCGGCGTCTTTGTCGAGCAAGTCGGCCGCCTTGCCGAGCATCTCCGGGAGAATCCCGGCCTCTTCGCCGGACGAGACAAGCTGAACGACCATCGGGGGAAAAATCGGATGGGCCCGGAGGGATTTGGCGAGCGGCCGACCGGCACGAACGGCCCGCTGAAGGTCCACTGTGATCCGGAAGACTTCCTGATTATGAGCCACGTTCCCCGCCGCCTCCAAAGCATCCATCACGGGCACCCCCACGGAGATCAGCGTTCCGAGCGTCCGAACAAACTGCGATACGAGCATGAGCCGGTTCAAAGGTCCGAGAAGAGGGAGCCGGATCTTTAGACGGTCCCAATAAAGTCGCGTATGCGGATGCGCCGACAAGCGGCGAACGCCCAAGCCGAGGCCCGCCATCAACGAAAGGAGCAGCCACCACCAGTTTCTCAGGAAGAAACTGAAGGCCAGCAGCAACCGCGTCGAACCGGGCAACTCCACGTGAAGTTTCCTGTACATCTGTGAGAACATGGGCACGACGAATACCACGAGGCACGTGACGACAATGGAACAGATGATGCCGACCACGATCGGATAGACAAATGCGGCTCGGGTCTTCTGTCGCAGTTCCAACCGCTTCTCCAGGTACTGTGCACTCGCCTCCAGCGATTGGGACAGTTTCCCCGCTGTCTCGCCGGCCTCAACCATACCCAGAAAAAGATCGGGAAAGACGGTCCGGTGCTGCTCGAAGGCGGACTTAAGGCTGGCGCCCGCTTCCACGCGCCGGCGAACGTCGGCGATCACGGCACGGAACGCACCGTTGTCTGCCTGCTGTTCGAGCGTTTCCAGGCAGCCTGCGATCGACAGGCCGGCGGAGTACATGCCTGCGAATTTGTAGGCGAAGGAGGCCACGTCACGCTGCCGGACACGGCCGCGCGAGACCGTGGGTGCCCGTTGACGCCGCGCTCGCACGAGCACGTATCCCAGCTTGACGAGCTCCTTCCGCAGAGAATCCGTGCTCTCCACGTTGCTGTAGAGACTACTGAACTCATTTCCTGCGGCGTCCCGCGCTGTGTACTGGTAGACTGCCATCACTCACTCTTGAGATCGACCACACGCATCAGTTCATCCATCGTCGTTACACCCCGCAGCACTTCGTCAACGGCGTTCGCACGCAGCGCACGCATGCCCTCCTCCATTGCCTGCTCCATCACGTGCGTATCGCTGCATCCATCCACGATCATGCGACGTATCCTCGGCGAGATGGGCAGAATCTCGTAGATGGCCTTTCTGCCGTGATAGCCCGTTTGGCAACAGTAATGGCACCCCCGGCCGCGATAGAGTCGGCTCACGCCCTCGGGGCGAAGACAACCACCCGGCAGATTCAACTCTTCCGGACCCGGTTCGTATTCTTCCCGGCATCGCGGACAGATGGTCCGCACGAGACGCTGCGCGACGGTTCCCAACAGCGCCGAGGCCACGAGAAAAGGACGCACGCCGAGATGAACCAATCGCGATACGGCCCCCGCGGCATCGTTGGTATGCAGTGTGCTCAGAACGAGGTGCCCCGTCAGGGCCGCACTGATCGCAATCTCCGCCGTTTCCAGATCGCGGATTTCACCGACGAGAATGACATCCGGGTCCTGCCGGAGGATGCTCCGCAGCGCCGAGGCGAACGTCATGCCGGCCACGGGCCTGACCTGCACCTGCGTGATGCCGGGCAGACGGTACTCCACGGGGTCCTCGACCGTCACAATGTTCCTCTGAGCCGTGTTGATGAGCTGGAGCACGGAATAGAGCGTAGTCGTCTTGCCGCTGCCGGTGGGCCCCGTCAACAGCAACATGCCATGAGGATTCGCCATAAGCTCACGGAACTTCCTGTTATCCTCGGGAGAGGTCACGACCTCATCGAGCGACCAGCGCATGGCGTTCTTGTCGAGGATACGAAGGACGATCTTCTCGCCTCCCACCGCCGGCAGCGACGAGACTCGCAGATCGTATTCCTGGCCCTCGTGGCGCAACGTGATATGACCGTCCTGTGGCGTTCTTTTTTCCGAGATATCCATCTGGGCCAGGATCTTGATGTGCGAAACGACCTCAGCCTGGGCCGAAACCGGGACCTCCACGGCCGAGCCGAGCATGCCATCCACACGATATCTTACCCTCAGCTCGGACATCTGCGGCTCGATGTGGACATCGCTGGCGCGGGCATCGATGGCCCCGTGGATAATGGATGCGACGAGTTTCGTGATGGGGTCATCGCCCGTGTGGAGCGACCCGTCGAGCGTCTCGGCCGCCTGTGCCATCTCCTGCCCCGCATCGCTCTTCAGCCGCATGGAGGCAATGGCCTGTTTCGTTACGTTGGCGACATCAAAGTGGTAGTGTATAGCCTGCTGCACCGCCTGTGGGGTCGCAGCGGCCGGAATGACGCGATAGCCGGTCTTCAACTCGACCTCATCACGTGCCCGAAGGTCCTCCGGCGCACTCATGGCCACGACGAGCTGGTTGCCCTCCCGGCGCAGCGGGATCAGGTTGTAGCGGTTCGCCACCTCGTGAGAGATCAGGTGGGCCACCATCGGGCCGATCATCTCGGGCGACAGATTCACAAACTCAATCCTGTCGGCTGCCGCCACGGCCCGGGCGAGCTGCTCGTCGTCCACGAGCCGCTCCCGCTGGAGCAGGCCGAGCAGACTCTCCTGCGTCTGCTGAGATTTCTCGAGCAGGCCGTTCAGATCGTCCGGATCGACAACCTTTTCGTCCAGCAGGAACGAGATTATCGGGTCATAGTCCTTCACGCAATCGTACCTCAATACACGACATCAGATGGTCTATCGACAGATCCGGCCCTCCACCTTAGCGATGATGCCTATTGCCCTCGACGGATGTCATCCTTTGGACACACAAGCGTCCGACAAAGACCATGGGCCCCACGATCGCTGCGCGCACGACGCACGGTTTTTTACAGAGGTTTTACAGCACGAGCCCCGGCCACAGTCTATAATATGATAGGCAGGCAAATGATGAATGACCAAACGCACATCCTGATCGTGGAAGACGAACCGAAGATCCGGTCCGCCCTGAGAGACTTCCTGGAGTACCACGGCTTCCGGGTCAGCGAGGCGGCGGACGGTCCGGCCGCCAAACAGCTTGTCGAAGAGCAGCAGTTCGACCTGATCCTGCTGGACCTGATGCTGCCGGGGATCTCGGGCGAGCAGCTTTGCTCCCGCTGGCGTCAGAGCGGCGTCCAAACGCCCGTCATCATGGTGACGGCCAAGGGTCAGGAAAAGGAGCGGATCGGCGGGCTCGACCTGGGGGCCGACGATTACATCACCAAGCCATTTTCACTCGAGGAAATGCTGGCCCGCATTCGAGCGGTGCTGCGGCGGACCGACCCCGGACGGGCCGTGGGGCAGGCCTTTCGGTTCGGCGACCTCGATGTTGACGTCCAGGCCCTGAACGTGACGCGTGCGGACCGGGAGATCGAGATCAGCAAGCGAGAAGCGGCGATCCTTCAGCATTTCGCCGCCAATCCCGGTCGCATCATCAGCCGGGAGGAGCTATACAAACAAGTCTGGAACGAGACGCTGACCGACTTGGGCACGCGAACCGTGGACATGCACATCGCCAAGCTCCGGGCGAAGATTGAGATCGACAGCAGCAATCCGAAGATTATTCAGACCGTTCGCGGGGCCGGCTACAAATACTGCCCCGACGGCAGGTAGATGCGCTGTGTATAAGCGACTTCTCATATTATCCGCGATCGTGCTGGCCGCACTCGTCGGCCTGATGGGCCTCGGCTATCACGCCGTGAGCAAGTGGGCCCAGGGTCTCGAAGGCGCTCGGCTGGGGGAGTTCGCCGAGGTGGCCGAGCAGGTTCGCCAAGATGTCAAACGCAAGCTCGACGAGTTCATTCGAGTGGAGCAGCAGCGCCCGTATACGGATTATCTCTACTACTACGTCCCGGATACGGTGGTGAGCAACGAACAGTCATTGCCCCTGCTTCGTTCTCCCCTGGCCGGACAGATGGCCAACAGCCTGGCGTATGGCTACTTTCAGATTGAGCCGGACGACAAGGTCATTACGCCTTACTATCAGGACGAGCAGATACAGGATGCAAGCTCCGGCGAGCTGCGTCGTGAAGTCCAGCAGCACGTGTTGAACGTCCGACAGAATGTCCTGCCAGTCATCAGCACACGACGCGAAGCCCTTGCCTGGGCATCCCCACCCGTGACGGACCTGCGCGAAGGCGAGGCGATCCGCGAACGCAGTGACAGAGTTGACGAGGAACAAGCCGACGAGGCCCAACAAATGAAAGGCCTGCCTTCGCGCAGTAGAGCCTATGCGATCGAAAGCCTCCAGCAACAATCGCAGAAGTCTCAAGTTGTCACACAGGATCGGGCCATTGCATTCTCCAATCAGGCAGTGGCGCCGCCTCAGCAGCAATCGACTGCACCGCCGGAGACTTGGCGAGAGCGGCAGGCATCGACTACCTATGACGCGGCCTCCATGCAGGAGCAAGGACCGACAGAGCCTCGTCGCTCTATGGCGCAAGCGCAGACCGAATCGCGGCGGTCAGAAGCCGAAGAGCCGGCTCAGGTCGAGACAACAGCCGTCCGCCAAGAGCATGCGGAGGACGCGAATGTTTCGGACAAGGTCCAGATCCGCATTGAGCCGTTCGTTCCCGTTGTCGTACCGGGCGGACCCAGCCAGCCGTCCATCTTCGGCGGGCAGGTCTTTCTCCTGCGACACATCCGGATCGAGGACAGGCATCTGCTCCAGGGCTTTCAACTCGACGAGGGCCGGCTCGTTCGTGAGGTGGAGGAATCGGCTCGACGATTCGTCCGAGAGGGCATGGCATTTGCTCTGCCACAGCTTCATCGGCAAGACAACGGCTCCGGCCAAGCCGGCGAGACAACCGCCTACACGGCCATTCTGGATTTCGGCTTCGGTGACTTGATCCTGCATCTTCAGGAACTGGACCCAGCCTGGATCGCGAAACGCATCGGTGAGCTTCAACACGTTTACCTGGGCATCGTCGCCGTGGTCGCGGTGGCAGCAGTGCTGGCCCTGGCGAGCCTCTGGCACGCCGCGCAGGCACAGGTCGCGCTGGCGCAGAAAAAGGACGAATTCATCTCGGCCGTCTCGCACGAGCTGCGTACGCCGCTGACGTCAATCCGCATGTACGCCGAAATGCTGGAGAACAACTGGTTCACGGCCAAGGAGAAAGCCGCCGAGTATCACAAGAACATCCGGCAGGAAAGCGAGCGGCTCAGCCGGCTGATCGAGAATGTCCTGGATTTCTCCCGACTCCAGAAGGGCCGCAAGCAATACGACTTTCGCCTCGGCGACCTCAACCGATGCGTTACGGACGTGGTGGCCGTGATGAGGCCGTACGCCGCCGAGCATGGGTTCTCCATCGAGACGGACCTCGCGCCGCTTGACTCGGCGGCCTTCGATCGCGACGCCGTGGTGCAGATTGTGGTGAACCTGCTGGACAACGCCGTCAAATACGCCCGAGCCGCGGCGGACAAAACCATCCTCGTCCGAACCCAAAGCAGCGATGGATTCACAATCATCGAGGTTGAGGACCACGGCCCCGGTGTGCCGCACCGGCAGCAAAAGAAGATCTTCGACGAATTCTACCGTCACGTCCACGACGCCCCCCAGGGCTCTGAGGCCGCCGGCGCCCAGACCACCGGCACGGGACTCGGGCTCACGCTCGTGAAGCGGTTTGCCGAAGCGCACCGCGGGCACGTCGAGTTCCTCCCGGCCCGCCCCTGCGGAAGCATCTTCCGAGTCGCCCTGGCCGCCCGCGCGTGACCGCGACGCCGGTCCGCGCGCGGCAGCACCCCGGAGACGCTGCTTTTTACACATCTTTTACATTCGCCATCGAATTGCGCGGCGGCGGTCTTTTTACATACTATTTACGAATCAAGAGTTTCTCTATGCGTTATATTATATATGAGATTCGACAAACCATACATCGCTGTTGTGGAGGTTCAGAAATGAGCAGATCGAAACA
>CBFDDG010000005.1:0-28729 GCA_965603505.1 uncultured Phycisphaerae bacterium
CCTGACCCAGAATGATCCCCACACAGCGGGCGTTCGTAACTATGCAGTTCTCGATCGTCCAGTGCTTTCCCATCCGCGGGCCGATGGCGCCTGTTTGCAGCTCCAGGACCGGTGGGGCCCAGTTCGCGGCTGCATGCGCGAAATGAAACCCATCGACAGTGATGTATCGCAGGCCGCTCGTCTCGGGCATGAAGAGGGATTCGCGAACGTTGATCTCGGCCAATTCTGTGTTAGGATTGGCCTTGCCGAAATTCGCCCAGATGGTGGTCACGCTCTCACCGGCCTGGCAAGACCATGTGTCTTCGGCTTCTGTCATCTCCTGTGCGGTCCTCCTTTCATAGAAGGCCTCGCCATTGAGATAGACGTCTCCGCGATGATGCCACTGGCCGTAGTTGAGCCAGCCCCCAGAAACCGTTAGCGCATAGGGATTGTATTCGCCGAAGAACGAGTTCGGCAGTTCCACGGCCCAGACGCCATCAGCCTCAGGTCTCCAAGAGGTGATCCGCTCGGAACCTTTGATAAAGACCTCCTCGCCAGGCGCTGTACGATAGGTGATGCGATTCTTGTCGTCGGTGCCGCCACGGACGGGCTTGACCCATTCACGATACGTTCCGGCATGGACGATTACGGTATCTCCGGGCTGGACCACGGATGCGGCCTTGTTGATGGTGAGGAGAGGCTGAGTATAGCTTCCGGAAGCCGCATCGCTCCCGGCCTTGGAGACATGGATCTCACTTGCCCCAATGCCCCCAGCCCCAAAGACAACACCGATCAACGCCGCAAACAGCAGAGTCGATTCTTTCATGACAATATTCCTCCCGGCCAATAGGCTCCAGTCCGGCCGCAGTCCAGTGCGTGCCCCTGTACAGGGCCCTACTGCTGTGTATAATACCTCCATGAACGGGCACCGGCAAATGAGTCTTCGGGCGTCAGCGACACGAGCAACGTGCTGTGGGGGCGGAAGAAACGGCGCTGCCATTGACGGGGGAATCGTCGCGGGCACAGTATTCCAAAATGGTATAGTCCTTGGAGTGCTGATTCTTCTGCTCAGCACTATCCTCGTAGGCCAAGCCCTGGCCGCGTCTTCTCCAGGCATCGAGTGGCGTCAGGTCACTCCCGCACTTTCCGATGCGGTGTTGTTCAACCCTGGCATGGGACTCTACCTGGCCGGTGGCAGCGGTCTGGGCTACAAACCCCAGCCGGATGCATGGGTGCTGTCGCTGTGCGACATTGTCTACTTCCGTCCCACATGGAATGACCTCGAAGGAGATGGACCGGGAGCTGACTTTGATGCCTACTTTGAGCCCATCTTCGACTTCTGGGTCCGGGAGCGAGGCAAACGTGTGGCATTTCGGGTGATGTCCGAGAGCACACACTATCGCGGGAAATACGCCACGCCCAAGTGGGTATTCGATCAAGGCGTGCCGAGTGTGCTCCACAGCGGCCTGCGCGGCCAGGAGCAGGTGGACCCTGTCTTCTGGGACCCGCTTCATCTCAAGCTCCATTGCGAGTTCATTCAGCGTCTTGGCCGCTACCTCGACGGCCGGCTGGGTCTGGAGTACGTGGACATCGGCGGCATCGGGGAATGGGGCGAGATGCATCTGGGTCTGCACATGCAGGGACGCTGGACACCGAAGCAGTTGGAGCAAACCGGATTCACCCGTGAGAAGTACATCGCCGCCTATCGCCAGGTGATTGATGCACACGCGCAGGCTCTTCCCCATACCCGCGTCTTTCTGAACGTAGGCTCCTACCCTGAGATCAACGACTACGCAGCCCTGCGTGGATGCCATTTCCGCCAGGATGGCCTGACGCCCAGCGGTCCGAGCGGCAACGTGGGCAAACTCTATTACCATCCTTATGCCCGTCGCGGCGTGATCTGCAACTATGAGTTTCACAGCTCGTACCGCAGCATGCTCGAGAAGGGATGGGACCTTCGCGAAACAGTGGAACAGGGTCTGAGCGACCCGATCTCCTATCTCAACACGAATATTCTCTCGCCGCAGGATTGGGAAAGGGCGCCCGCGCAGGTGAAGGGACTCTTCCTGACCGCCGGAAGAAAGATCGGCTTTCGCTTCGTCATGACCCAACTGCGTGTGCCCGCCAAACTCAATCTGAGCGACCAGATGCTCGGGCGCCTCCTGATTGAGCACACCTGGAAGAATATCGGCGTCGCACCCTGTTATGAGAGCTACGCTCTGCAATTCACCCTTCACGATGACAGCAGCAAGGTCGTCGCCACGCAACAGCATTTCCCGGCCTGCCCCACAACACAGTGGTTTCCGGGTCAAGAGGTTATCGAGCGAACCTTGGTCCGATTTCCCCCTGGCCTGCCGGAAGGCGAATATGAATTGAGGGTCGCCATGCGTCTGCCCGAGAAGGCTGGGCAGAACATTCTACTGGGCCTCGTCGGTCGGGACGAAGCGGATCGCTACCCTCTGTGCCGACTTGCTGGCATAACCACCCAACGGCCGACCGGGGTCATCTATCAGGAACAGTTCGAGTTGACCGGACACGGTTGGAATTGTACCCGAGGCCTTCAATCAAAACTCGACACAACCATCCTCCACGACGGGAAGTCCAGCTTGCATCTGTCGGGCCAACAGACCCGCGGCTGGAACTATGTGTCTCATACTCTCGACACACCGATTTTGTCGGCAAGCAAGTATCACCTTTCCTGCTGGCTGAGAGTAAAGACTCTGGGACCCGATCGGCTGCCGCCCTATCTCAAGATCGGACTGACTGACCGCAAAGGCAAATGGCTCACAAACTGCGCGACGAATTCCTACGATATGAGTCACTCCGGGGCATGGCAACGGCTCGAAGCCACGTTCGAAACCTCACTGGAGACGGCCGGCGGGCATCTGGCTCTCGAACGAGGCACAAACGATACAGCCACACGCATAGACCTATGGCTCGACAATGTGCAACTGGAACTCCTCGAAGCCCCGTGATAGTTCGATTGTTGAACAGCCTGGGGCACATGGTCTGGCCTCTGCGGTTCGGATGAATCGCACGGGTCCACAGGCATCATCTGGAATGTGGGATCGTTTCCTTTGTTGGATTGGCGGCCCTCCTGAAGCCCTCCCCTACCGCTTCCCACCTCGCCTCATACCTTTCCCTGCTGATCCTGATCGCGTGCTCCCGAAGCTGCGTCCCAAACATCTTCTCAATCATCAGAATCGTCTCAAATGCCTCCACGTATACATGGCTGAACAGCCGCTGGAACCGCCATCGAACACCCTGGCGGCTCATGCGAAAGGTCTTGTGGATCTTCTCGCCATGGTTCCCTTGAGCACCATGTAGCTGGGCCTGCCCGGCTTCAATTCAACCCACAAGTCCTTCGACTCCACCAACTGCCTCAGATTCTCCAGAAATGTTGCATCTTTCTCTGTCAGCTTCATGTCTCATCACCATGATCTCCTGGCCATCTTGCCAAATATCCACGATGCCGGCGTGGGCCAGGAATATGACTGCGATGAACCGCCAGATCAGGTCCTTCCGCAGGTTCTCACCAAGCGGTGGCATCCCTGCCAGGTTTAGCGGATAGTCCCGCAGATGAGCCTGTATGTGGCTTTCATAGAGTCTCAGATTGAACTGACCGCGACACTCGGCAGCCACACCTTCGTCGAGGCCGGCTGTCAGGGCGTTCAAAGCCTCAAGCAGTCCAGGAACGCTGCTCAGGTCCGCATGATCCAGTGCCAGATCCGCAGACCGGCTCTCGGCCAGCATCTGCCGTACATGGTCTCGCTGCTCCTGCTTGCGTTGTTTGGACTCGGCCATCTTTGTGCGAAAATAGTCCGCATCAAAGACCAGACCGTCGAACAGGAAGTGCGACTCGATATCGCCGCCGCAGTCCTTACACTGGTACCTCCGGACTCGCAGCACGGGGATGCCGCCGCACACAGGACATCGCTGGAAAGCCATGGTCGGATCGAATTCTTTGCTACACGAGACACACCGGCACTTCCCCTCTGATACCATGGTCAACAAGCCATCGCACCTCGGGCATCGATGGCCGAGGAGCATGACGATGTAGAAGAACCCGCGGGCTTTCTGCATGAAGGCTTCCACAGCTTCGGCTATCTCAGAGGCCAAAACGCGGATGTTCATCGTTCGGCTCTTCGCGTTCGATAGAAGGCATAGTCGCGGGTACAATTGGTCCGGCAGTCTCGGGTTGGATTGGCGCTGGCATCTGCACAGAAGTGTCCTTCTGGTGCTTCGGCGTGAATCTGGTGCGTCAGTGAAACTGTCGTTGTCTTGTGATCTGAAAGGAGTTCCCCATGCTGCACAGAAATCTTGCGGTATCTCTGGTAGATCTGCTTTGCGAAATCCGACTCACCCGCGACCACCGCCTTTAAGATTATGAGAGTGGGAGCCGAAAGGTCATGGATCATGTCAAACACGATGTCTTTTCGGGCCTTCTCAAAGCAGTGCTCGATATCGTCGGAGTCCTTGGTCACGGAATAGAACAGCGTTTTGATGGCCACGCGAGCATCCGAATTGACTCTGTGGGTTGTGAGTGCAGCGATCTGGGACAATTTGCCATCATCCCAGGTGTGGAGGCCCTGAGTAGCCCTTTGCCGGAGGATTTCCTGGATCTGGGTGGCATCATAGTTTCGGAAGTAGACGCTCACGGGTTGGAGCGTACTCTCTGTCGATACGTCCAGGTCTTGCAGATAGCGGCAGCTGTTCGAGAGCATTACAACCATATAGGGGTTCTTGCTCCGGCTGAGGAAATACAGGATCTCCTTGTTCTTGTCCTTGGCGCTCATCAGATCAATCTCATCGAGGAGCACAACGGTTTTGCCTGGATGCTCGCGGCAGAAGCGGTCGTACAGCTCCCCCAAGCCCGCTCCCCGGGCCTGTACACTCAGCAGATGGGCGAAGATCTTGAACGTAGTATTGTGCTCCGGGCAGTTCGCGTAGACGACGTCAAGACGGCCCTCGGCGTTCAGCAATCCCTGCAGATACTGCAAGGTCAACGTCTTGCCGGATCCCTTGCTACCGACGACGGCCAGGTGCGTCGGAATACCGCTGATCTCAAAGCGGATCAGTTCTTTGATCAGATGCCTCGCCTCATCCCGCATGATCGGTTCGCTTGGGATATAGCCGAAGTCAAACACAGAGAAATCCTTTACCCGACGACGGATATCAGTATTTCGATCCTTCTCCTGCTGTAGGAAGCTCTTGATGTCCATCTTGGCTTGTAAACCTCGCACGGGGTGTTATCCGCACCGTTCATATGAAAGACTTTCGCGCCTCTGCTGAGTAGCAACCGAAGGAGATGCATTCGCCGCGTATTCTGCCTCGCCCCCGGCCTGTCCACACGCTGGACATCGCCTCATCCGATCATTTCCCCAAGCCGACCTCTGCCGGGCCAGCTCAGCTCAAAGCACCGCTGAGCTGGCCGAAAAAACGGAACATATAAATAGTAGCGGCGCCATCAGGCCTCATATGAGACTCGAAGACTGGTGGTACGACTGGCATCTGGAAGAACTGCTCGACAGCTATCTGCCTGATTTCATCCTGGCCTTTGCGTTCTTCACCTCTGTGGTTTATGCCGCCCTGGGCAAACGTCTTGAAAAACAGCGGCTGGCTATCGCGATGTCCGCAGCGATTGGCTTTGCTCTTTCCATCGGCCTCGTGTGGTGGGAGCAGGCAAACGATTTCTCCATCAAGAACCTCGGGCCCATCGCTGTTGGCTTTGCCCTCCTGCTGCTGGCCTTTGTCATGTACCAGTGCATCCGTCAGATCGGCGGCTCGTGGGCCGGAGCAGGAATCACCATCGGAGTCAGCATCATCATCGCCTTGCTGCTGGGCATGCCTGTTCCGTTTGCCACCCAGATCCTCCAGACAGTCATCGTCGTTGCCTTGATCTTCGGACTAATGGCTTTCATGTCGCATCATCATCTGACTCCACGAGTCCGCCTATCCAGGCCGGAACTGCCGAACATCCGCCGTACTATGGCCGATCTGTATCGCCAGCGCCATCTGTCCAAAGGGCTTGACCATGGCCTGCGAACACTGCGCAAGGAAGCCAAGATCCTTCAAGAACATCCCGGGGAGGGCGGCGATATTCTACGCCAGATCAAACGCATGCTGCCGGCTCAGGGCTATCTGACTGAACGTATGGCCCAGCTTCGAGCCAAGGCTCATCAGGTACGTCATGGTCATATCGCCCGACTCGACGAAACGCGACAGGTGTTTGCGAGCCTCCCGACTCCAGCCAGGAAGAAGGCATCAGCCAAACTTGCGGCCCGGTACAACCAGATGGTCGGGATCGAGACCCGCCTCGAACGACTGGACCATGCGGTCGCCGAGAATGAAAAGCGCATCCGCGAGCTGACCGAAAAAGCCCGGGAGTACACGGCCAGGTACGATTATGAGCAGTTCTGCCACGCGCTTAAGGCTGCCGAGAAGCTCCAGCATCACAACTCCAAACTCATCAAGGTTATCGAGCGGACAGAACACAAGCTCTCCGCAATTGCCAAAGAAATCGCAAAGGAGGTGAAAGAAGTTGAAAAACCCGAATGAAGAACTCGATGATCTGTTGACCGAGTTAGACCCACCGTACGAAACCGAGGACGAGCTTAAAGTCGGCCGGATGCTGGACCGGTATGGCATCCCGTTCTTCTACAAGCAGGCCACGATCATCTACCACGAAGGCAGGAACGAGCTCTGGAAGCCGTCGTTCACGCTATACAGTTACGGCGGCGCCGTGATCGATTATGTCGCCGGTTCCGGCCAAGACCCTCAAGAGCCGGTACTCGCCCGAGACAAGATCTACCGCTACAACCAGATCCCGGCGGTCGTGCTGGGCCCGAAGGATCTCGACAAGCCGAAGTGGGATGAGGACCTCTATGCGAAGCTGGAGCAGATGTACCGGCAGGCATTTGATCCGCTGAGGTATATGCCGGCGAGTACCGGCGGGCGCGAGTGACACCGCCACACCGGCCCGAAATCGGCCAGCTACCTTTTTTCTATCCAGCCCCTTCGGGGCGTCTGCCACGGTCACCGGATGCGCCGGTTCCCCTGTAGGGGTCTCCGGACAACAAGTCCGATCCCCCCCTACATCGCGCCCCATCGGGCCGAGGGGACGGTTCCACAACCAGGTCCGAGGCAAACATAGTATTTCGGATTGACCATCAACTCATCCGAACCTATCATGTGACTGTCTCACAACAACGCCGTCCAGCTACGGGCCAACGTCTCGCTTCCTCTTCCTTCATTGGCCTGGACGGCGGGCCGGGTGCCGTTTAATTCGTCGCTTTGTCAAAGGGTGTCGGTGCCCGGCGTTTGCGCCTGCGCCTGCGGCTGCCGAACGCTCTGGCTTGTGACCGAGCGAATCCCCAATGTGACCGTCGGATACCGTGTCCAGCATCAGAGGAACCGCCGCGCAGTTCGGGCAATCACGCAACTATTCAGAAGGTCAGCACCTTCCAGTCCACCTTCAGCATGTCGGAGAGGGGCCTTCCCATCGGCTTGACTTCAATGCCCATCTGCCGCAAGGTGTCGGCAACCCCGTACATATCAGCGCAGGCGACACATGCCTGCACAACCACACCGCTGGCGATCATGGCCTTGACAGACGACTGAAGCTCCTTGTCGCCGGCCAGAAGCCGCGATGAGGGCCCCCAAACGATCAGCACGACTTCATCGAACCATTGTGCCTTCTTCGCGGCCTGCGTATACATGAAACACACCTTGTGTGCAACCTCAGAGTCCCCGCTTGTCCACAGGACAGCCAGTTTCGTTTTTGCGGCAGGATTCTCGGGACCATTCGCCTTGACGAAGACCTGATGCCCCAAGACACCAGTGATTAGTGCTGCCGCCAGTAGAGATCCGTAAACCTTCGTTCCCATAGTGCTCCTTTCACCGAATTGTGCCCCGTCCAGGGCCAACGTGACTGTTCGCCATTATTACGACCACAAGCCCGAGAAGCCAGACCGCGATGCGAAAACCGTTCCCGGCAACATCGAACGCCACGTCTTCCGGGAAGCACGGCTCGCCACCGACGCAGGATTTCCGCAACGTATTTTCTGAGACACCATTCAAGGGGTTGCCGTTTCCGGCCCGGTCCCATATTCTATTCGAGACATGACAGACGCTTGGTGGTGGGCATTGGGCTGATCGAAAGGAGATAGTCATGAGGGACTGGATGCGCGCCACAGTTGCGGCCATGACGGTGGTCGCCGTAGTGGGCGTGGCGGCGCCGCTGGGCCGAGCTGGCGAGTCTGTGTGGTTGGAAGGCGAAGCCGGCAAGACAAACGTGAACGTCAACAATACCGGCTGGGTCCGGGCGACCACCGGATCGCGTGGACGCGTCCCCAGAGGCCACGGTGGATGTCCCAGGAGCAGTATGACCAGATTCCCGAGACCCTCACGCTGCGGGAGGTGAAATTCGATGTGAAGGTCCCCGGATGCCGGACCGAAACCATCACGATCATCACGACACTGACGGATCCGCAGGCATACTCCCGAGAAGACCTCGCCGAGTTGTACGGCTTTCGATGGAATGTGGAGCTGGATATCCGACAGATCAAGCAGACGCTGCACTTGGATCACGTCCGCTGCAAGACGCCCCCCATGGTCCGGCGGGAATTGTGGGTGACCCTATTGGCCTACAATCTAATCCGCAAGGTCGTCGCCACGTCCGCTACGGTGCATAAGAAACAGCCTCGTCACCTGGGCTTCACCCTGGCGTGCCAGAGTATCCTGGCGTCCTGGATGGTCGCCTCAACCGGGTCATGCCGTGACTCGCGTGCGATGTACACGATGATGTTGGCCCGCATCGCCGCCAACGAGGTGGCGAACCGGTCCGGCCGCATCGAGCCGCGTGTCCTCAAACGCCGCCGACATCGCTATCCGCTCATGCAACGGCCACGCGACCAACTGCGAGCCGAACTGCAAAAAACCTAAACCCATGTCAACAAAGCACTTGCAGACGGCAGTGCCATTCGGGGCTGGAAGGAATGCGGCCCGATCCCTCGGCCCAACAAGCACAAAAAGGCCCTGTGCAATCTGAAGGACGATCCGCATGAACTGAAGAATTTACTGGCAAACAATGCTGATTCAAGGAATTATGTTGCCAAGGTGGCCGAACTGGAAGCCTGTTTCTAAAACTGGATGGAACGAATGAGGCAAAACAAACAGTAACGCACAGTTAGCATTTTTGAGTGTACCAATAAACCGCCAACAGGTGACGGTGTTCCTTTTATAACCTATGATGGCCTGCCCAGCGACTTCTGCCTTCGCCTTACAGGGCACGCCGGAAAGCTGCTCCGAGGCGAGATACCGCTCGCCGGCATGATTCCGGTGTCTTGCTAAGATGGGAGATGTATTATGAAATCAAACATGGAAACGAACCTCGTATCGCTGAACCCTTCTATAGCTACCCCCTTGCACCGCCGTGATTTCCTGAGAATGGCCGTGAGGTCAACCCTTGGGCTGGCAGGCGCAGGTGTGCTTCATGCTCAATCCACCGGCACAATGCAGGTGCCGCTTGGACTGGATGCCCATTCTCTACGCGGCATGCGCTGGAAGGCGAGCCAATTGATTGACTATGCCGCCGAACAAAAGCTCGACGCCGTATTGCTCAACAGCCTCAACTACTTTAAGAGTCTGGACACCACGCACCTCAAACGCCTTAAGGAGACGGCAAATTCACATGGTATGCGGATTTATGTTGGGGCCGGTGGTATCAGTGAAAACAGTGTGACATTTTCTAACAAGTTTGGCAGCGCAGAGGCCTTGCTGGCCGAAGGCATTCGCGTTGCGCAAGCGGTCGGTTCACCGGTTGTCAACGTACGTATCGGCAACATGGATGATCGTTATACTGAAGGCGGCATCGAGGCACGCATTCAAGAGGCTGTCAAGGTCTTGAAAGCGCTGCGAAGTCGCGCCCAAGATGCAGGCATCCAATTTGGTTTCGAGAACCACGCCGGGGACCTGCGTTCGGAAGAACTGCTCGGGCTGATTGAGCAAGTCGGCACGGATGTGTGTGGCGTCATGCTGGACCCTGGCAACGCCTTATGGGCGATGGAAGACCCGATGAAACAGATAGAGAGGTTGGGGTCCCATGTGGTCTGTACCAGTGTGCGTGATTATATGGTTTGGGAATCTGAAGAGGGGGCGACCTTCCAATGGACGGCCATTGGAGACGGTCTCATGGATGTTCCTGCCTTCACACGGTACATGGCTGCATTGTGTCCTGGCGTGCCTCTGTTCGTAGAGTCCATTTCCAATTCATCGCGTCCTATTCCTTTCCTGACCGCTGATTTCTGGAAAGGTTATCCGAATCTACGTGCCGCCGATCTTGTGGACTTCCTCAAACTCTGCCGTCGTGGTCGGCCCATCGAGATCGTCAAGCCGGCTCCCGGCATGGATGCCAAGACGTTCGAGAGGCAGCATCAGCACTCCGAATTTGAACAGAGCATTGTCTATCTTCGCCGCCACTGCGGGGCAGGCATAAACCATAGGCGCAGCTAACCGAAGGGAGCATCGAATGCACATGTTAGGTCGTACTCTTATGGGCGTTGCCGTACTTTGTGTGTCGGTTTTGCCATCCATGGCGGAACCGCCCAATGTGATCTTCTTTGCAACGGATGACCTCTGTGATTGGATCGGTCCCTTGGGATATGGCCAAGCGGTTACCCCCAACATGGATAAACTAGCAGAGAGAGGTGTGACGTTTACGAATGCGCACTGTCCCGGTACGTTTTGCGCGCCGTCACGTAGCGCTGTTTTCACCGGCCAATTTGCCTCAACCACCGGGTGTTATACGACCCAGGTCTATTTTCACAATCGCCCCGATTTGAAGCCACTACAACAGAGTTTTAAAGAAGGTGGCTATGCCACCTTTGGAGCCGGCAAGCTCTTCCATCATCCGGCCGGTTATCTGGATCTGCGTGCCTGGGATGAGTTTTTCGTGCGGAGCGAAGACCAAAAACGAGAAGGCTGGCCTTTGAATTCATGGGGAAGCGGTCCACCAAATACTCGGGGAAACGATACACCGATTCCGGAACCATACCCCAACAGCGCATACAACCGTGGTCGCATCCCAAGCAATCGATTCTTTCTGGAATGGGGAGCGGTTCCCAATGAGCGTGAAGAAGAGATGGCCGATACGCGCCGAATCAACTGGGCCTGCGACATACTGCGACAAAAGCACGACAAACCGTTCTTGTTGGCCGTGGGGCTCTACGCGCCTCACTTTCCCAATTATGTGCCCCAGAAGTATTTTGACCTCTACGACGCCGAACGGATCAAAGCACCGCCCTACAAAGAGGATGATCTCGATGATCTGCCGCCGAAGATCAGAAAGGCCAAGATCCATCGCAAGAGCGTCCACCACCAGCGTCTGGTGGAAATTGACGCTGTGGAGGATGCCATCCACGGTTATCTCGCCGCCGTTTCCTACGCGGATGCGATGCTTGGCCGCATTTTGGAAACGCTGCGCACCAGTCCGTATCACGACAACACCGTGATTGTTCTTTGGAGCGACCACGGTTATCACCACGGTGAAAAAGGGGATTGGGGCAAGCATACGCTTTGGGAGCGAACTACGAATGTTCCCTTTATCTGGGCAGGCCCCGGCGTAAAGCGTGGTGCGAGGATCGACGCAACGGCGAGTCTGATTGACATGTACCCGACCTTCATCGAGATGTGCGGTTTGCCGACCGTGGACGGGTTGGAAGGCACATCACTTGTCCGCACGCTCCGAGAACCATCGGCTGCCATCGATCGGAATGTCTACGTACCTTACCTCGATCCCGGCGGATACGCCGTTGTCAACCAGCAATGGCGTTACATCCACTACAGTGATGATACCGAAGAACTCTACGACCTTCGCAGAGATCCCAACGAATGGTACAACCTGGCGGAGGACGAAGCCTATGCCGGCGTCAAACGAGCGCTGCGGCGCAGTGCACCGGAGAGCTTCGCTCCTGCGGGTATGGCCAAGAATAGTCTCAAACTTGTCACTGAAGGTGAGACGTTTCACTGGAAAGCCAAGTAATTACCCCATTGAATCAATGTGGAGATCTTCATCATGCAAATAGCAATTCAAATCCTTTTGGGGCTGACTGTATTCTCTATCTCGGTCTTGCCATCCACGGCCGCTGAATCCCGGCCCAATGTCCTGCTGATCGTCTGTGACGACCTGAATACGCATGTATCCACGTCAGGCTATCCGCACATCCGCACACCGGCCTTCGATACACTGGCCGCCGTCGGGATGACCTTTAGCCGGGCATACTGCCAATATCCCGTGTGTGGGCCCTCACGCGCCTCGTTTCTTCATGGACTTTATCCCCAATCGACCGGCATCCTCGACAACTATTCAGACATTCGGAAAACGCGGCCAAGAACCGTATCCATGCCCCAGCGATTCAAAGAGAGCGGATACTGGACCGCGTCAACCGGCAAGGTATTTCACAACACAAAACTCGAGCCCGGAGAAGTTGCATGGCATGAATTTGTACGTTTCAAGAACGAAGAGATGCCGATGGTAACGCCCTTGCGCGAGGCGTTTGAAGCCAAGCATGGCCCCATCACCCAAGGAAAAGCACGTCGACTCTGGAAAGAGTACTACCCTACCATCGCCACACAAACACGCGGGCAGAAGCCGGGCTACGGACCGTCTGGTTTACGTGACGAGCAACACAAGGATGGCAAAAATGCACGGCAAATCGTGTCGTGGTTGGAGAAGAAAAGCTATGGCAAGAAGCCGTTCTTCATGGCCTGCGGTATCCATAAACCACACGGTCCCTTCCTGGCCCCCGATGCCTATTTTGAATTATACCCCAAGGAAGACTTGAAATTTTCACCCGCACCAGTGGATTTCTGGAAACAGGCGCCCAAGTCCGCCATGACAACGCGATACGAAGGATTTGACTTCGAGTTCGAGGTAGAGAACGATCCGCTGCGGCGTGAGTACATGCAGGCCTATCACGCCTGTATCTCCTTCATCGATGCCCAGATCGGCCTGATGCTCGATGCGCTCAAGCGCACGGGCCACTGGGACGACACCATTGTGATTCTTACTGCCGATCACGGTTACCACCTGGGCGACCATTTCATGTGGGGCAAGGTAACACTATTCGAGATCTGTAATCGTGTCCCCATGGTGATTCGCGTACCTGGAAAGACAAAATCGGGTTCCTCCAGTCAAGGGCTGGTCGAACTGGTCGACCTCTACCCAACCCTGGCCGAACTCTGCAACGTCCCTGCGCCTAACAATCTTCAGGGCCGAAGTTTTGCCCCCCTGCTGATTGATCCAAAGACATCCGGTAAAAAGGCGGTCTATACGGTTGTCAGACGCGGTAGCAAACTTGGCAAAGCCATTCGTACCCAGCGCTGGCGTTACGCGCGCTGGCCTGACGGCGAGGAGCTTTACGATCTAGACAATGATATTGCCGAGCATCATAATCTTGCTAACTCCGCGGAACACGCCACCATCATGGCCGTCATGCGTGACCACCTGGCCCAGGCCGAATCCTACGCGGCATCGGCTAGGTGAATGGGCGATTACGAAGAAGCCATGCGTCAAATTGAAGGTATACGAAGAGTCCTTTGGACGGCGGATAAAAAACTATTTCATCATATACGGATTGACGAAAGCGGAGAATTCAAAGACCCTTCATTCTCGGGTGGTGGGAATGGGTGGTGTACAGCGGCCACAGCCCAGATATTCGCCCCTTACTGGGATGAAATGATCATTTCCAGCAAAGTGGGCTGTACTTACACGTGTTATTCTTCGTTGATACGGATTAAGGAGCGAATATGAGAATTCCTGACAGCGTCCTGATCCTGACACTGATCTGTCTTTCCTTCCTTCCGGCAGTGTCTGCGGAACAGCGGGAGGACGTGCTGAAGCCCTATGACGGCCCGTTCAACCCCGGAGTGGATCCCCGCACGCTGACCGGCAAAGTGATGACCGGCTATCAGGGGTGGTTCAACTGCGAAGGAGACGGAGCCAATCTTGGTTGGACGCACTGGGCAAAAGATCGCGAAAAAACGTTTGGGCCGGGGAATATCACTGTTGATCTTTGGCCTGATGTGTCTGAATACGATGACGACGAACTATACACCACTGCCTTCACCTATGAAGACGGTACTCCGGCGAGGACCTTCAGCTCGCACAACCGCAAAACCGTGATCCGCCACTTTAAGTGGATGGCCGACTACGGGATCGATGGCGCCTTTGTGCAGCGATTTGCCCATGGCCTGCACAACCAGACCGTGCGCTACCATAAGGACAAGGTATTATCCAGCGCGCGTGAAGGAGCCAACCGCCATGGGCGAACCTATACCGTCATGTATGACCTTACCGGAATGCCGGATGAAAATATCATTAAGGTGTTCGATGACTGGCGCATGCTGCGAGACAAAATGCACATCACCGAAGATCCTGCCTTTCAACATCATAAGGGAAAGCCGTTGGTGGCCGTCTGGGGGGTCGGTTTTAGCGGTAAGATCAAGCGGCGCCCCGGTTTTGAGGAGTGCGCAGAACTGATCAAAAAATTCAAAGCAGACGGATGCAGCGTGATGCTGGGTATTGCAACGGGATGGCGTGCGCAAGACAGGGATGCACTGCAGGATCCGGAGCTCCACCATGTGCTGCTCATGGCCGATGTGCTGAGTCCGTGGAGTGTCGGGCGTTTTGGTGATCTGCCGGGCGTTCAGCGCCACGCAAAGCAATACTGGGAACAGGATGTTGTCTGGGCCCGTGAGCATGACATCGATTATATGCCGGTCGTGTTTCCGGGCTTCAGTTGGCACAACCTCAAGGGGGCCAAACTCGCTTCGATCCCGCGGCTCGATGGACGGTTCTTATGGTCTCAAGTCATAGCCAATAAAAAGGCGGGCGCGGATATGCTCTATATTGCCATGTTCGACGAAGTCGACGAAGCCACCGCCATCTTCAAATGTTCGAACAACCCGCCCACCAGCGGAGGAGCAAAATTCTTAACGCTGGATGGCCTTCCGAGCGACTCTTATCTCCGCCTCGCCGGAGAGGCCGGCAAACTGTTGCGCGATGAGATTCCTCTGAGCGCTACGGTGCCGGTGGCACGCTGACCCAACGAATCAACGCCACTCTTTACCAAGGACTGAATTATGTGTATCTAAACCATCCTGACGATTGCCTTGATTGCCAACACGACTGGTATTGGTGCAGTCGATGTCACTCCCGAACAACTGGAGTTTCGCAGACAGGCTGTGCGACGGATGATCTTTGATCGGTCGCAGGAAATTCGGCTTGCCGGGCTGTGGCCTGCAAAGGTCATAGGCTTGGATGTGAAGCATCCGCCCGTAGGTCCGCAAGTAAATGCCCCGCGACTTATGATCGAGGACGGCCGGTTGCGGATCAGCGCCAAGGAGCAAGCCACTGCGACTCGCTGGATCGGCGGTTTCAATCCTTTCGCGGCCTATGACGTGGCTGTTCACACATTCACCGGATCGGGAGCGATAGGTCTGATGTTTCGTGACACAGATGCGGAGAATCGCATCACGGCAACGTTGGTGGTTGAAGATGGAATACACCGATCGATTCGCTGTGTTATGATCAAAGACGGCAAGGATGTTGGGCGTCAGGAATTCGTACTGCCCAAACGACTGATCGGGAATGACCCGATTCGCCTGCGCGTACAGATGGTGGCTGTTGGTGTCAATTTATACGTCGAGCAGGCGGAACGATCGACACTGATCGGACCTCGGTGCGATGCCACACAAGCTCGCCGGTGTCAGAGACGATTGCGTCTGTCGAATTCACGCCCGGGTAGGGTCCGCCTGATTTCTCAAAATCCCGGATTCGTGTCGCGTGCATGAGGGCCAGAGCAGGGTTGAATCCCGGTGTGAAGAACGGCCACTGCGACCAATCGAGGCGAATGCTCTCGCGGACCTGCTCGGGTGAATAGGAGCGATAGACAGTCTTCTTTGCTGGCTGCACGTCGCCGCGCAGGAACATGCACGCCCCGGCGGCGACATTCATCATCCTCACCGGGTCGGGCTGAATCCCGGAAAATGGGTGGAACTGTGCGCCCCATTCAGCAGGGGTTCTGTGCTCGAGCGGGTAAAAGAAGATGCCGTCCCAATCGTGGAACGCCGCATACGCTGCGAGAATTCCGATGCCCTCGCCTGCGTACTCGTTCGGAAACGGGTGATCGACCTCTGACACCATGTAGGGTTTGCCCGCCATCGCGGAACGCGATAACTGCACGATGGTCGAATGTAGAGGATCATTGACCATCGGTGTATTCTGGCTTGAGATACTCCCCAGTTCTGTTTCGGCGTCCCTGACATATCGCGGGTATTGCCAGTAGACGTGGCCATCAAGGATATCGCACAGAGAGGCGGACGACAGAAGCGGGTAGCCACTGTTGTAGTGGTTGTGGTCGCTTGTGCCGACGACCAGCGACATGACGCCGAGGTCGTTCTTCAGGTATTTGTACATGCCGGCGAAGTACTCACGTTCGAGGTGCATATAGAACTTCGCCTCGGCGTGGAATCGCTGGGCGGGTGCATCTTTGAACTGCCCTCTGCTGAGGCGCGGAATCGCCTCGCCCTCAGCCACACCCGCTGCCCGGCGAAGGTCGTCTAGCTCTTCAGGCTGGAGCGTCTGCCGCAGCCATCCGTTGTATTGCTTGGTGAGCTGCTCAGCATACGAGGCCGTAATGTCGATCCACGCAACCAGACCGGGGTTCTTCTGCTTGTTCTTGCCGAGCAGTCGGTTGCTGAACCACGCCTCGACAATGGAGTTCTCATTCACCAGTTCCATGATGGCGACGGCCGGCTCACGCCGATACTCGTTTCCAGTGTACGGATTGTGGTGTGTCAGGAGCTGCCGAGCGTACTCCTTGTGCAGCATTTGGACATGCTCGTCGAAGTAGTTCACGACCTTGGCGAAGCCGAGGTATTCATAATCCTTCACGCCGTCGCCTTCGCGGAAGGTCCGCCCCACGTTGAGGTTTAGATTCGTGTAGATGCCGCGTTTCTTTAACTCCGCAATGAAGTAGTCAAACTTGTCCAACTGGTTGGGATCAAGCGAGCGCGTATTGTCGCCGCCCCACCCAAACACGAACCTATCCAGGAAGTGAAACCGCGCACAGTTGATCCCAAACCGGGCCAGATGCGCCGCGACAACCGGCGCATCCCCTCGCGACGGGAAGCACGCCATGCTGGCGATGTTGATCCCCCAGATTCGGAACCGTCGTCCATCTGGCGTCACGAGATGCGCGTCCTTGATCCCAATTGCCCCCGCCTTGCCTGCCGGTGCATCCAGGAACACCGAAAGATCGACCAGCGGCGTAGAATTGTCCCGCCAGTCCATAACAAAGGGGTGCATCTCGCCTTGAGCAAGAGCGACACACGGCATCGCCCACACAACGCCCAACAACATCCAGCGCAGACACATCATGACGATTCTCCTGACTGATAAGCCGGTCAAAACTGTAGTATCGGGAGTTTTCCATATATCTTCGTAAACGGCAATCCTACACGCTACAACACATCATTCTGCCCGAATTATTTGGATCATTTCAACATCCTTGGCGGTTTAATCGCCCAAATCATAAAGAACGCCCTCAAATCCAACATTTTGGCACTTATTCGACGCACCTCGACCGGCGATTTCTCCTGAGCAGCAGAAGTTTTCGCTATATTGTCGATCGTCCTGTCATCACGAGCTCCGGGCTGGCTCTCAATCGCTCAATTCTACCACTCCAGCCGCCGTTGGACGAAGAGAGGTTTTCACAACCTTACCCGCGGCACAATCAACGCCAGGCAGTTCATGCACCGAAGCTCTTTCTTATCCAATGCCGTCGAAATGATGGCCGCCATCTGGCATTCCCGGCACACGACAATGCCGCTATGCTCGCACATCTGCTTGCCTTGTTCACTGTCGAAACCCGAGTATTCGTGCGGATTCTTCACGTTCCTGAACTGCCTCAATCGCAGGTCCGCGAAGTACTGCGTCGGCCCATTCCGAACGATGGGCAGCACCCAAGGGCCGCCAATATCTTCTTCCTCCATCTTCATCACCTACATGCTCACCAGTCTGATGCTGGTTTGCTCTTTGTCTGGCGAGCCGGCGTTCCTGTTTCAAGCGTACGGCTTGACACCGGTACCATTGCTTTCGAAACCAACGGTCGAGCTCTGAGCGATTCACGGACTTCTTGACACGGTCTACAGCTCGCTCGATTTCATCGCGCCATTTTGCAGTCATGAGTGAAGCGAGTTGGGCATCTCTTCCGCTTGTCAATGCGGAGTTGGATTGCTCCTCTATGAAACCCGCTTGGCCGTCTGCCATCGTCATCGCCTCTCGGCTGCACCGCTCTGATGGCGGTTCCCCGTCTCTTGGGGCGAACCGTCATCCTCATCGTAGTCTTCGTAGTCCGGATACTGCTCCGGATGGTTGCACCGCACACAGTTCCTGTTCGTGATGTCGCCATCGTATCGCTTGACGATTTCATCGCCGACAAACACAACTGTGTCAGTCACATCCGCAAATGCCAGCTTGCTGCCGCACTTGAGGCACCGTCCTTCGTCGTTAAACGCGGGCTTACCTGCAACACCATTGGGCGTTGCCTCCTCCCACAACGTGTGCAGCGCTCGGTAGACCCGGGCGGGTGTCCGAGCATCTCTATCGAGCCACTGCTCCAGGATCTGCATGGCCTCTTCCTTGTCAAGCCCGGCCATATTGTCCAGCCAGCGGTCAAGCTCCACAGCCTCCCCGTGATTCCCATTGAGGTCGTCGCTGTCGTTCAGATGGATCTCATTGGCATCCCGGATGAGCTGCAAGTTTTCCTGGCTTGTCATCTCATCCCTGTCAAGCTTCGCGAGAATGGCCTCGTGTTTTTGGATCAGCTCCTGATTCATCCGCTTGTCCTCTTCATCCAAATCGCCTTCCAGCGCGGCGGACATCACCTCACTGTCGTCTTCGAGGACGAACCGAATGGTCTCCTTGATGTCATCATTCATTCTCATCACCCTTGCGTTGTCTTCGCATCGCCCGCCGCGTGCACTCATGGATGTTGTCCCAGTCAATGTTGCCTTCATACAAGGCCTTCTCCATGAAGAAAGCCCACCTATCAAACTCCTTCTGGTCTCTTGGCGTCCTGCCCATCGAACGCTCAAACTCCACCGCTGACAACGACAGGACCACCTTGTGGTCTCTGATCCGGCGGAAATCATTTACACGGCCGTCTGCCGTTTCCTTGATCTCTGCCACGATATCCCGCATGCGTTCGCTGCCGTCGTCGCAGCCATGGGGACATCCGAAGTCGATGTTCAGCGGATGGCGATCCACCCCATCGATATAGAACAGCCGGCCACACTTCCTGCACCGGTACTCTTCCAGGTTTACCTGATTCATTTTGCACCTCCGAGCCGAAAGCGGCTCTGTGTGAGACAAGAGCCGCTTTGAGCGGGTCTGCTCGAAGAGGAGTGCCGGCGCTCGGGCGCGGCGAGAATCCCGTAGAATGCATCGTCGAAGATACCAGAGAAGACCGATGCTGTGGTCATCCGTATCTTGCCATGACCTCTTTATGCGTCGCGTATTCGCCGCGAGCCATCTGTTCTCTGGCCGTCTCAAGCTCCTGGCGAGCTTCAGCAGTGAGTTCGCCCTCATCTGATCGCCGCGTCTTCCTACGGCTTGTTCCGGGCGTAGCTGTCATGTTCATCACCTCGATAATGGAATAGCCGAAGTGCTTTTATGTCTTTCGGACAGACCACTCACACCGTCAAGCCCGTCTGGCCGCAATCGACTGCGAAGACTCGCCACTCCACATCCTGCATCTGCCTCACCATCGCGCGGCCCTGCGGCGAATGCATGCCGATGAAATCGCCCGCGTCATTCACATTCCTGAACTGCCTGCGATCGACGTCAACCAGGAATTCTCTGCCGTCCCATTCAACAACCGGCAGCCACCGTGCCTGTTCGCGTGTCATTGTGCACCTCCGGGCTGCGCCGCTATAGATGGCGGTTCGCCCGGATTGACGAACCGCCATTCTGATGCCTCGGCTGAGTGAGAACGCACAGTCAACGACCTTACAAAGTACCCTTGTAGACATTCCTCCTATGGCCAAGAACCTGCACAGATAGCCTGCGGCACCGCCCATGCGGCTGTATCCGAAATAGCCAAGCAGGGTAAGACGGCAAGCATCCGAGGACAGGTAATTCCCGCCCCGGAGGCATTCGTTCGCGACGTTACCGCGCACGCGGTAGGCTGCTGCACCTTGACACCTCCTCCTCGGCCAAGCGTCTGATCAACTCCGTGATCATTCCCAAGAACGCCGCCATCCCGTGTCAGCGGTCGGATCAGTTCTATCTTGACCATGAGGACCAGACCGAGGCCAGAGTCGAGATTCTTCAAGGCGAGCCGGACGTCGAACGGGATAAGTGTCTCTTGATCGGCGAGCTGCTGCTGAAGAATCTGTCCAAGGAGGCCAAGCGGTCTGCTCACATCTCGGCGCTTTGTTGTATCGTCACCATCCTGGTGAACCGCCGGACGCGGTGCTGGGGCGCCAGGCGGCTCCGTCGGACCAGTCGTTGGGGTCCGTGCCATGAGGGTCCTGCACAGTCAGTGAGGCTCCGTTGCCGTCGGTGACTTTGTACCAACTGTCGTCGTAGGAGAAGGCATGGATCGTCGTGCCGACGGCATCCTGCAGCTCAATGCGTTCCCCGGCATTGCTCAACGAGCCGGAGTATTCGCCGGCAACCAGCAGCCCGGGGCCGTACTTCGCTTCGAATGCGCCACGGTCCTTGACGACGAGGATGTAGTCGTCGGGGGCAAGCTCAATGCCCGGGAAGGTGAAAGCAATGCCGTCGCAGAAGCGAACCAGATTGAGGTTGATGGCCTCGCCGCCGATATTGGTCAGCTCGACGTATTCGGTGTTGGGGTCGTTCGGGTCGCCGGTGTCCTGCGGATGGTACATCAGTTCGGTGAGCCGCAGAGACTCGACTACGGGTCCCACGGCGAAGACCGCTTCGTTCAAGGCGCTCCATGTCGTTCCGGCAAGGGCGCGCGCCTTCACGCGAGCGCTCTGCTCCACGGAGATCGGACGCGTGTACCTTGTGGCCGTGGGTGAGACACCGGTTTGCACGCCACCGGCCGGCGCCTTGCTCGATACCAACTCCACGGAGATGAGGAAGTCGGAACTGCTCGTGGAGATATTCAAGCCGTGAATGGCGAGGATGTTAGAGCCTTGTCGCAGTCTGTCCATGTGTCCGGTGATGTCAATCGCTTCGAGGTTGACGGCCGCGCCATCCGAATTCTGGGCCTCGGCGGCCGAGTCCCATGTCGGCTCACCTGTGAAGTTCCTCCTCGCGACCTCCACCCCATTGAGGTAGGCGACAAAGCCGTCATCGTAGCGGACTTTCAGCACCAGACTGGAAAGGTCGCCAAGATTCTCTGCGGAGGTGTCGAAGGGGATTCGTAGGTAGCAGGTAGTACTGCGGCCGTACATCTGACTCTGGACGTCGATGTTGAAGAACGTCTCATAGCCGGTGCTTCGCTCGAAGCCGACACCACCCGTGCCCGCGGTCCATCCGGAATCGTCAAACGGCTGCCCGCTCTTCCACGCCTCGCCAAGCGGGTCGTTGGGAACAAATACGCGCTTGGCGGCGTTCTCCGCGACCAGCTTGAGCTCGTCGGTGGGCTCGACGGTCGTTCCCGGGACTCGCGGATCGGTTCCATCGAGCGTATACCAGACGGCGCCGCCGGTCATCGAGAGGATGTCTGTGGAGATGATGTGCCCCCCGTGCTGGTGAGCTCCGTTGACGTGAAACGCGGGCGCGTCGACCGGGGGATAAAGCCCTCTGTTGCGGAGCTGGTTCAGAACGATCTGCGTGCGAGCGGGAAAGAAGGTGGTGACAAGATAGCCGTTGACCTCCGCCCACCAGTGGGCCTTTGTGTACGGATTATTCGCTCTGCCAGGCCGCTGGTCGCCCCAACGGGCGGACTCCGCGAGGATGGCCAGGTCGATTTCGCTCGCGCGGGACAGGCACAGGGCGATCGCCTTTTCCGGCGTCATCACGCCGGCGTTGAAGAAGTGTCTATGTGTGAGGTCGGCGAACCGCATGCGATATTCCGGATGGGCCATCAGTTTCTGATGCAGCCACTGCGGATTGAAATGGTCGCGCGACTGGCCGGCGGATACGGGCCCCGTTCGGTCGTCGTAGAGACCTCTGAGCACACCTAAAGAATGCTCGCAGTCGTATGCAAAGAATTTCCAGCCGTCCCTCGCCTCGATCCTGCGGTTTCTTGTGGCGAAGAAGTTATTGGCCTGGCTCCCGCCCAGCGTTACCGGAGCGTCGTCATTGCCTGTGAAGAAAATGCCGATCATGTAGTCGATCAGGTTCTTCACATCGACGCGGACCGGGAGGTTCGGGTCGTCCGTGCCGTCGGGCCTCTTGGCCTGAACGGCGTAATACTTCTCATCGGTTTCGAAGCCCTGCTGGCACAGGGACCAGAGCAGGTTCCAGTCGTCGATCGAGCCATCCGTATAGGACGTGCGATAGTTGTCCGCCTTGACGACGTCGTAATCATCCTGCTCCCCGCCGAAATACGTGGCCGCGTACGACGCCTCGGAGCGCTCCTGGCTCTGGAAGAGCCCCCAGTACTGACCGTTGATGTAGAGATGATAGTATCTGCTTCTCGTGTAGGGCTGGCCCGTTTGGCGCTGGAGGTCACGGCAGAACACCTCTCGGACGAAGGTGTTCTTCTCGCCGGGATTGGAGGATTGCAGACTCCAGGCATAGTTCTGAGCGGTGCGCAGATCGAGGTTGTCGAATTCATCGGTGCCTTCGGAGTCGAAGAGAGGGTACTTCAGCGCGGGCGGCCCGTATTCGGCTCGGAAGAACAGGCGGAATGAGTGCTTGGGGTTGTTGCCGGAGCGGCTGAAGCCGCCGCGGATGCGTATGCCGGCGTCGATTTGGAATCCCTCCCAACCGTCGGGGTGGATCAGCTCCACCGACACGGGGCGCTCCCAGTCCCGGCCTTCCTGCCTGGCGTTGACGTAGATGCCTTTGGCCGGTTCGAACAGATTGGCCAGGTCGATCACCAGTGAGATGGATGGAATGGCTAACAGGGCGTCATCCATCAAATCCTTGTACCGGGGATCACTCACCACGTCCGGGTCCATGCCATAATCGATCAGTTGCCCGTTCACATTGCCCGAGGGCCACGCACCTCCCGGGGATTGACCGCCCGGAGACTGCTCGATCACATCATCGACAAAGAGATAGGTCTGCGTTTCTGTGGGCGAAGGCATCCAGCCGGGCCGCGTCGCGACTGCTCGCAGACATGTGGTCTTGCTTATCTGCAGGGGCCCGACGTACACAGTCGCCTCCGGGTTCGGACGACCACTGTCGGCCATGTGGGGTTCGCTTCCATCCATCGTGTAGTAAATGATCGTGTCCGGGGTACTGCACGTGATCGTAACAAAAAGGGGGCCGTCGCAGAAGCCGTGGCCGGGGGTGATCTGCGGCTCTTCGACGAATCCCTCATGAGTGCGAATGTTCTGCCCGCCCGGGGTGGGAAAAGCCGTCAGCGCCCAAGTGTCGGTCCCATCGGGGAATCGGCCGTAGGAGACGTCGGCTCTCTGCTCGCCGAAGTGGATACGGTCGATGAGCGTGGCCCCGTCGCTGTCGAAGAGGGCAAGCTCCTCGCCGCCTGCATCGAGCCCGAAGGCGGCGTGAAGGCCCGGGTCGGCAACGTCCTTGTCGGCCCAGATGAGCAGATATCCGTGTGGCAGGATCGTCGTTTGAGCAGGGTCGCCGGACGAAATCCGCCACTTTGTCGGCATGGACGCGTCGTCAGTCAGATACATGCCCCCGGCATCAATCGGCGCATCGCCAGGGTTGTACAGCTCAATCCAGTCATCATACTCGCCTTGCGGATCGGCAAAATACCGGACACTCGATGCGAGCAGTTCATTGATCACCACAGCGATGTGTTCCGGCCCCGCGCCCGCCAATGGCATATCCTGATGCGTAGGCTGCAGGTTGTCGTCCGGACCACCGCTCAACCCGTGAGCCCCGACAAGACCGACCGGGAAGACGGCGAACACGATTGACAACAGCAAGGCCTTGTTGGGTGTTCCCATATTGCGCTCTCATTTGCCTGCGGATGACGCCCGGAGCCGGGTGACGTGAGACGTACTGCCTCCGCAAGCGGCACCGGAACTGTTACAAACTTACCTATTTTACCACACGTGGACGGTACGGTCAACATTCGTCTGTGTCCCGGTCGGCGGCTGCTTTCGCTCTACAACTGATGCGCCCCAGTCTTCTTAGACACCACGCAATATTCGTGGCGGATCGGCCAGGGCTCAAAGGTGGGGGCTGGTCGCGCGAACAGATTCAGGAAGAGCCTTGGGCACACCCAAGCCAAGGCATCCGTGGACATATTTGCCGTCAGACATCCTACAGACGTGATGCCGTCGTCGGCCAGCACCTCTTTCGTCCGACGCGACACCTACACACGGTTGAAGCTGGTGACTGAGAATAACGCTCTTGGTCAACGCAAACCGTGGCAGCGGCTGGACCATCTCGCCCGTCGTCCTCGGCCCGCCGGATCTCGGCAACGTCATTGCGAGCAGGACGTGAGGAGGGGTCGATTTGCGGTCCCCGCGCAAAGTGCATGGCCGCGGTTGTGATTCCGAGGCGATGCGGTGCGACTCTCAGCGAGATCGCATGTTACCCGGGTGGGGCGGTATCGCTTGGAGCGCCGCCCACATCAGGATGGCGGAAGCGGTGCCGTCCATGGTTGGCTCGTTGCTTGCGTAATCCTGAAGATCGTCGTGATAGACCGCGCGAGGGTCCTGGAATTCGGCCAGCGGATCGGGTTCGGTGATGCTGACGCCTTTGAGAGATTTGAAGATGCGTTCGTAGACCGGACCGTCGACGAGGCCGCCTCTCAAGGCGCGTCCGGTCAGGCGCGTGGTCATCAGGTGCACGTTCCCTGGTGACACGGTACCCACCCCCATGAATTGAGTGGTGCCCCACGGATTTCGGCCGAGTAGCCAATCGCGATGCCGGGCGGCGAATTCGCGATAGCGACCGTCGCCGCTCATATTTTCGTAGAGCAGACATTGGGTCACCAGAGCCACCACGAGGTTGTTCGAGCACCAGATGAACGGAACACCGATGCCAAACGGGTTCTTCTCACTGGCGGCGCGGCAGCGTTCGATCCCCTCGTGATACCAGCCTTCCAGCAACTTTTGGAATTCGGCGTCAGCGACGCCATGCAGGCGGAAATGGCCGGCATTGAAGAAGGGGTAGTACTGGTAGTGGCCGGTCTGCTCGCGGCCCATCCAGGATTCCGATCCAGCCAGACGTGCATAGCGTCTGGCGTCATCGAGGTAGCGCCGGTTGCCCGTGGCCCGAAAGAGTTCCGCCGCACCCCATTCCATGTCATCGGCCCAGGTGGTTTCGGCGTAGCGATAAGGCGCCCCGTACGAGTTACCCTGCTGGACACCTTCCCTGCCGCGGCCGAGCTGGTACACTTCCTCTGCCGCCGTGAGACACCGTCGCGCGAACGCGGCCTGATCCGTGTCGTCCTTCCAGACCTGGAAGGCCAGGGCCATAGCGGCGGCGTAGCGTCCGGCAAGGTTGGCCAAGCCGGTGGATTCGCTCTGATAGCATCCGAGACCCTGAGGCCGGCCATCGGCGCCGTACACCACGCGGTGACTGCCCTTGCCCCAACCGTAGTCCGCGTGCTCATCCTGAGGCAACCGCCAGCCGCAGTGGTCACGGTCATCCGCCACCTGATGATACAACTGGTCCGGCGCCGGATGCAATTTCAGCATCCACTCCAGACCCCAGCGGGCTTCGTCGAGAAGATCGGGCAGGCCGTTGGCGCCCGACCGACCAAGGGCGTCGCATCGATCGTCGAAGAGCGGTGACGAGGACTGCTCCGGCGTGCGACGATGCATTTCCCACGCGAGCAGCATCTGCGCGGTGGCGTTGCTCGAAGTGAGCAGGTATTTCAAGAGGTCGGCAGCATCGTGCCAGCCGCCCCGGACATCAATGGCTGTACCGGCGGCAAGCGCTCCGTAGGCGGTGCGACCGTCAAGTTGATGACAGTGTGCGTTGAGCCATGGGTTGAATCCGCAGCGCTGCTGGCGCATGAACTCCAGCAGGAGATCCGGCAGCGGCTGGAAGACCGCGTCGTGCACAACGATGGGCAGAGAGACAGCTCCGCCAAGGCGCAGACGGAAGCGGCCCGACCGACGCAACGCCGAGAAGTCGAGTTCCGCAACGTGGTTGAATCGACCCCAGTTCGTTCCCACCACCGGGCGTGTGGCGCCTTGGAAGACCGACCGGCCGGAGTCCAACTCGATGACCTCAAAACGCTTCGGGAGAGGTTCGGAGGCGAAGGTGACGGCGAGTTTTGGCCCTTGCGGCGTGTAGCCAACCTGGCTGGCGCGAAGATGACGCCCCAGCAGGCGGTCGATGCGCTCGAACGCGTAACCCCGTTCCTTGAGCCGGCTGAGCAACTCAGGCAGGCGGAGGTGCATCTTGTCCGCGCGTTCGGGGCCGCTGCCGAGGTGCAGGAGCAGTACAAAGCCATTGAGCCCGGCCGGATCCTGCGACTCACGTCGCAGAATACTGTCCAGGATGGCCTGGGAAGACAGGAAATTGGGGTCTTTCTCGGCGGTGTAATCCGCCGCCGAACGGGTACCGGGCGAGAGGTTGAGCAGTGTCACACCCATCATCTGGGTCCAGTCGCTGATGTCGCGGTTGTGGTGTTCGTAGGCAGGCAGGAAGAACCGTGCCTGAAGGCGGGTGACGCCAAAACGTTCCAACTCACGCAGGTTGCCGTTCAGGTCCGCCTCAAATTCGGCGCGTGTCAGCAGCGTCCGGCGGTCCGGTGTCCACGCGCAGTAGAGCCGGTGCCGGTCGGAATGCGGACCCACGTAATGGCCCTCGGCCAGCACCCGCCGGATCAGCGGCGCGAACTCTGCGTTGCGCAGGAAGTCGCCGGTCAGGAAGAAAGATGCCTTTGTAGCATGCAGGGCCAATGCCTCCAAGATGGCTCCGGCTCCATCCGCATATTCATGGCCGCTGAACACCAACGCCAACTGCCGGGTAGATGTCGAACCACGCACAACAGCTCCATCCTGGTAGACAAAGGGGTCCTCAGCTGCGAAATGGGTACCCCCACCGGACTCTGTCACCCCATCCTCCGTTGCCGGACGCGACAGTAGCGTAGGTACGTTCGAAGAATGTTCTTGAGGTGGCGTCGCAAGGCCCAGTTCCTGGGGCGACTCTCGTGTGATCCCGAAGACGAACCGCTGGCCTTCGTGAAAGTGCTCACGCATCTCAAAGTTCTCAAATGCCACGCCGCCTGGAATGGGCTGCCGGGAAAGCCAGTACGTGTAGCGTCCATTGACCGCCACATGCAGGTCATCACGCCATGTCCCCTGCGGCTTCTTCCAGTACTGTGTCACAGGAAATCCGGCGTACCGCCAGTGCGGCGCGGCTGGGAACGGATCGACCGCGGCAGGATCGGCTTCGTTCGTCGTGATCGCGGCCAGGAAGTCACCCGCGGAGGTGCGATGAAGCCGGTCGAGGGAAAACAGACGATGGGGAGTAAATCCAGTCTCTTGGTAGTTCGGCCATAAGTCGAGGCTGCGGGCCACTTCGTTCCGCAACCACAGTTGGCGGGTGCGCGCCTTGTTGCCCATGGTGGCCGTGAGAATGCAGTATTCGATCGGGGCGCTGTCAGGTTCCCGGTGCACGGTCAGTTCCAGTTCGTCTGGAGCATCGCTACGCTGGCTCAAGGTCAAGCCAACATGCGCGCCATTCTCGAAGCGCTCGACCGCCACGTAAACGGTCAGACACTCGGCTCCTGTATCGAGCCGCGTCAGGCGCCCGGCCGGCAGCGTTGTCGTCGGCCCGACGGGAGTCTCCGGATCCTGGGCCGAGAGACGCTTGCCCCGCACGCAGTCGAGCCCACTCCACTCGAGCTCGCTGAATCCTCTACGACCCTGCACGACCGGTTCGATGGCGATGAAATTGATGAGGTCGTCGTTGCCGTTCGGGAGCACGGGATAGCGTAGGCGGATCAGACCCCGGGGGCCGTCGGTACGGCCGTTCCTGGGGGGAAGACCCCACAGCAGACCGCCGCGAAAACCCCAGGTCGCTCGATCCGTGTTCATCCCGGCACGAACCCAGCCAAGCCCGTGTGGCTGCGCCCGCCGGTCAATTTCGCCTTTCGCTGCTTGCTCAGCGAGCCGGACACCGCCAAGGCCCGGAGTGGATCCGGCGAGGGGGATCTCTTGCAGGCGAGCGGCGACCCCGGCGACTGGAACCGATACGACCGTCAACATGACTGCAAGAGCCAACCCAGGAAACGTGGGGTTTCTTTTCATCTACTTCATGGACTCCTTCGGTCAGTGAGAATACTGCAGATCTCTTTGGAAGTCGGCCGATTGCGAGCCGAGCTTCAGATAGGTACAACCCGACAGCGCCCCAGCCGAACCCGCATGTCTCAGCAATTCGCGTCTGTGCATAGGCAATGTGCTCCTGCGAGTAATTGTACGGAGGCTCGCCCCCATCGAACAGCCCAATCTCACCCTTCTCGAGGGCCCAGCCATGCTGGGCTGTCCTTTGTCTCACTGCCTTGCTCCGCAGTCTTGCCAATCCCGGCACAGTCCTGCTTGAGTAGCGGCCAGGACTCAAAGGTGGGGGCTGGCCGCGCGGAGGGAGGGCTGCAATCAC